>JAZNWH010000073.1:0-31689 GCA_045593265.1 Clostridia bacterium
CGAGACCGCCCTTGACATGACGTAAAATCCGTGCTATATTACAGCTAAGGCAGGAAAGCCATAATCTGGCTGTTCCTGCCCAAAATCACGAATATTTTATCATAGAAAAATTGAATTTACAGAAATTTTCTCACACTGCCAAAAAATGACATCAGCACAAGCTTTTTTATATCATTTTTATATTTTATTTTAAGTCTTTTTACAAGCATTACAACTGTAAGCCCTATAAATGCTACCATATATCTGTTGGCAATTACAGTTAATGGTGAAGTGATATCAATAGAAATTTTAGTAAACATAAAACTAAAACCAAAAATTATCTGAGCTGTCAAAGCTGCAATTGTTGCAAACAATACAGAATTTTTCATTGCATTTCTTCCTGTTCTTATGTATTAATCATCAATTCTAAACACTTCTGAAACCTCTGCCTATTATTTCTGAACTTGTTGTTATTATAATAAAAGCATGAGGATCCATTTGTTTTATTGTGTTTCTGAGTTTAATAGCCTCCATTCTTTTGCAAACAGTATGTATCATTGTTTTTTCTTCTTTTGTGTACTCACCTACAACATTATTTACTGTTACACCATGATGAAGATTTTTTATAATAAATTCCGATATTTCTTCACGTTTAGAGGTAATAACTACAAAATATTTACATGTATTAAGGCTTTCAATAACCGAATCAACAATAAAAGCCTTTGCAAACAAACCAAGCATAGAAAACAGACCTATTTTTATATTGAAAACAACAAATGAACTTGCGGCTACAACAAAATCTACTGCCAAAAGAGCTTTTCCTACATCAAGATTTGTATATTTTTTCAGAATTAATGCAGCTATATCAGTACCACCTGAAGATGCATCACTATTAAAAATCATGGCAGAACCGATGGATGTTAAAAGCATTGCATAAATAAGTTCAAGAAGCGGTTGGTCCGACAAGGGAGCATCAAGCGGAAACACAATTTCAAACAAAAAAGTAAGTGCCGAATAAAACATACTGCAATAAACTGTTTTTACTATAGCTGACTTACCTAAAAATACAATGCCTACCAACAGAAGTGTTATGTTAAGTATCCATATCCAAAGTCCAGGTGAAACATATGGTATAAGTTTACCAAGTATTGTTCCTATACCTGAAACGCCGCCCGTAGAAAAGCCATTTGGAATTTTAAAAAAATACACTCCCATAGCAAGAAACAAGCAACCAACATTCATTGTGATAAAGCTTTTGATATTTTTCATTTGCAAACAACACCCTTTTTATGTTTATTTAATAATTCCGCCGCCAATAACATATTCACCATCATAAGCAACTGCAGACTGTCCCTTAGCTATTGCTCTTTGAGGTTCGTCAAACACAATCTTAACCTTATCAATACCCAAAGGTATTATGGTTGCCCATTGAGGTTTATGATTATACCTGATTTTAACTTTTCCTCTTATTTGACCTTGAGGCATATCAAACATTATCCAGTTAAAATTTTCAGCATAACAAACATCGGTAAACAAATCTTCATTATCACCTAATATGACACTGTTATCAATAACATTTTTTTCGAGAACATACATAGGTTTTGAAAGAGCAATTCCAAGTCCTTTTCGCTGTCCTACAGTATAACGAATTATACCTTTATGCGTACCTAACACGTCTCCTGTTGAAGAAACATAATTACCCTCAGGATAACTTCTGCCTGATAAATGTGTAATTATATTTACATAATCCCCATCAGGAACAAAACAAATATCCTGACTATCCCTTTTACGGGCATTAACAAATCCGTTATTTTCTGCAAGTCTTCTTGCATCTTCCTTACTCATTTTCCCTAACGGGAACTTAGAATGAGATAACTGATATTGGGAAAGAGTATATAAAAAATAACTCTGGTCTTTTGTTTCGTCGACTGCTTTTTTTAATAAAAACCTTCCGTCTTTTTCTTCAATTTGTGCATAATGTCCTGTTACAACATAATCACAGTCATTATCTTGCGCAATATTCATAAGCAATCCGAATTTTATATATTTATTACATACTATACATGGATTAGGCGTAAGTCCGTTTTCGTATGCATCCACAAAATAATCAGCCACATAGCTTTTAAATTCTTCGGTAGCGTTGTAAACCCGATAAGGTATACCAAGTCTTTGAGCAACATCTCTTGCGTCGGAAATATCATTTTCAATTTTTTCGTCATTTTCGGAAGGTAATCCAAAAACATAGCTGCAAACCAATTTTAAAGTTGCACCCATGCAGTCATACCCTTCTTTTTGGGTAAGCAATGCAGCTACTGCCGAATCTATACCACCACTCATCGCAATAAGTGCTTTACTCATTTTTGCTCCTTTCATATCCAATTAATTCCTTTATCACTTCTCCTGCAAGTATATAACCACAAACGGGAGGAACAAAAGGATTTGACCCCGGAATACTTTTTTTACCAACACCTTCAGTAAGCAAAAATTCATTTTTCGCATTTTCATCAGGTTTAACTGCTTTTTCAGTTGAATATACAACCTTCAGTTTTTGTACATTTCTTTGTTTTAATTCACTTCTCATAACTTTTGCCAGTGGACAAGTATGAGTTTTATATATGTCAGTTACTACAAAAGCTGTAGGATCCGTTTTGTTACCTGCACCCATAGCTGAAATTACTTTAACGCCAGCATCCTGTGCTTTCATTATTATTTCAATTTTACCTGAAACAGTATCAATTGCATCTATAACATAATCGTAAAGACTAAAATCAAATTCTGCAGAGTTTTCAGGCAAAAAAAAGCATTTATATTTATTAACGGTTATCTGTGGACATATATCCTTAATTCTTGCTTCTGCAACATCAACCTTATATTTATCTACTGTGCTTCCCAAAGCTATCAACTGGCGATTGATATTTGTAACTGACACTTTATCGTTATCAATAATATCTATCGTACCTACTCCACTTCGTGCCAAGGCTTCTACTACAGCACCACCAACGCCACCTATACCAAACACTGCTACGCGACAATTTTTAAGCATAGCTGTTGACTCTTTGCCAAATATAAGCTCAGTTCTTGAAAATTGATTAAGCATATTTATATCCACACCTCCGGTATTTTCAAACTAAAAGGGTCTGTAAAACTACTTTTTACAGACCCTATTGTTACAGACTAAATGAATTAAACTAATTCGATAATTGCCTGTGAAGCACCGTCGCCTCTTCTTGGCGCCATTTTGATAATTCTTGTATATCCGCCATTTCTATCAGCATATTTTGGTGCAATTTCATTAAATAATTTAACTACTACATCTTCTTTTGTGATGTAAGCAAGAGCCTGTCTTCTTGTATGAAGAGTGTTCTTCTTGCCTAAAGTAATCATCTTTTCTGCCATGCATCTTACTTCTTTAGCTCTGGTTTCTGTTGTAACCATTTTGCCGTTTTCGAGTAATGATGTTGTAAGATTTCTAAGCATAGCTCTTCTATGGTCAGTAGCACGACCAAGCTTTCTTGTACCCGGCATCTTTATACCTCCAATATACTAAATAAGTTTTATTCTTCTTCTCTTCTAAGAGATAAACCAAGACTTTCCATCTTATTCAAGACTTCTTCAAGAGATTTTCTGCCAAGGTTTCTAACTCTCATCATATCTTCTTCTGTCTTTTCTGCAAGGTCTTCTACAGTGTTAACACCTGCACGTTTGAGACAGTTATAAGAACGAACTGACAAATCAAGTTCTTCAATTGTCATTTCCAAAACCTTTTCTTTCTTAGAGTCGGTTTTATTTACCAACACTTCTGTATGCATAGCACCATCTGAAAGATCAAGGAATAATTTTAAATGTTCGATGAGAATCTGAGCAGCAAGACTTACTGCTTTATCAGGTTCAATAGTACCATTTGTCCATACATCTACTGTTAACTTATCGTAGTCTGTAACCTGACCTACTCTGGTATTTTCTACCTGATAATTTACCTTGGTAATTGGTGTATAAATTGAATCTACGGGAAGAATACCAATGATGGTATTTTCTGCGCGGTTTTTATCTGCTGAAACGTAGCCTCTTCCTGATGTTATGGTAATTTCCATATTAAGCTTAGCATCCTCGTTCAAAGTAGCTATATGCAACTCAGGATTTAAGATTTCTACAGTATCATCAATGATGATATCAGCAGCAGTTACTTCGCATTTACCTGAAGCTTCAATACGAACAACCTTCGGACCAGGTTCGTGTAATTTAACATGCAAATCTTTAATATTAAGTATGATTTCTACAACATCTTCCTTTACACCGGGAACCGATGTAAATTCATGTTCGATACCATCAATCTTTATATATGATACTGCAGCACCCGGAAGAGATGAAAGTAATGTTCTTCTGAGTGAATTACCGATTGTAAGTCCGTAACCTCTTTCGAGTGGTTCAACGACAAATCTGCCGTATGAACAGTCTTCTGATAATTCGACACACTCGATCTTTGGTTTTTGCATTTCTAACATATTCAAAATAACCCTCCTAACACCCACCTTTTGGGCAGGAACGTTCTCTTACTTAATCTTTTTAATCCTAATTTATAAATTACTTAGAATACAATTCAACGATTAAGTGTTCTGCAATTTCGATGTCAATATCGTCTCTTGCAGGAGCAGCAATAACCTTAGCTTCAGCTGTATCCTTATTAAGGTCAAGCCACTTAGGAGTAGCTTTTCCTGATGTTGATTCAAGGATTGCTTTCATGCTTTCTGCACCCTTGCTCTTTTCTGCAACAGCAATTACATCACCTACAGAAACAAGATATGAAGGAATGTTAACTCTTCTACCGTTTACTGTAACATGACCATGTCTTACAATCTGTCTTGCTTCAGCACGTGATGTACCGAATCCTAATCTGTAAGCTACGTTGTCAAGTCCTGTTTCAAGGATACCAAGTAAGTTTTCACCGGTGATACCCTGCTTCTTTTCAGCAAGTTCAAAATAATGTCTGAACTGCTTTTCTAATACGCCGTAATAACGTTTAGCTTTCTGCTTTTCTCTCAACTGAAGACCGTATTCTGAGAGCTTCTTTCTGCCCTGACCATGCTGACCTGGAGCATACTGTCTCTGAGTAATACTGCACTTATCTGAATAGCAACGGTCGCCCTTAAGATAGAGCTTCATACCTTCACGTCTGCAGAGTCTGCATACAGCACCTGTATATCTTGCCATATTAACTTTACCTCCGTTTTTAAATTAACATACTGTAATGATACAGATTTAAAATTAAATCAAACTCTTCTTCTCTTTGGCGGTCTGCAACCATTGTGTGGAATAGGAGTTACATCTTTAATCATATCAACTTCCAAGCCTACTGCCTGAAGAGCTCTGATTGCAGCTTCTCTACCTGCACCAGGTCCTTTTACATAAACTTCTACGCTCTTAAGACCGTGCTCCTGAGCAGCTTTTGCAGCTGTTTCAGCAGCCATCTGTGCAGCAAAAGGAGTTGATTTCTTTGAACCCTTGAAACCTAATTCTCCGGCACTAGCCCATGAAATTGCATTACCATTAACATCGGTAATTGTAACAATTGTATTGTTAAAGGTTGAGTTAATATGAACCGCACCTTTTTCAATGTGCTTTTTTTCTTTTCTTCTTCTGACTGTTTTGCCAGTTGTTTTTGCCATCTTCGAACGCCTCCTTTACTTCTTCTTATTTGCCATAGTCTTTTTAGGACCTTTTCTTGTTCTTGCATTTGTCTTTGTTCTCTGACCTCTGCATGGGAGACCTTTTCTGTGTCTTAAGCCTCTGTAGCAGCCGATTTCCATAAGACGCTTAATGTCGAGTGCGACTTTTCTTCTAAGGTCACCTTCTACTGTGTAACCATTATCAATAGCGTCACGAAGCTTTGAAATTTCTTCTTCTGTTAAATCTTTAACTCTTGTGTCAGGATTAATACCTGTTTCCTGCAAAATCTGCTTTGAAAGGTTAATACCGATACCATAGATATAGGTTAAACCGATTTCTACACGTTTTTCACGGGGTAAATCAACACCTGCTATTCTTGCCATTTAGTTCGCACCTCCTTTATCAGCCCTGTTTCTGTTTGTGCTTTGGATTTGCACATATTACCATAATGTTACCTTTGCGCTTAATAACCTTGCACTTTTCGCAAATAGGTTTTACGGATGGTCTAACTTTCATAAATAACCTCCATTTATTCAGCTGCATTTTGCAGCGATATTTGCTTTAAAAAGCAATCTTATTATTTTGCTCTCCATGTAATTCTGCCTTTTGTAAGGTCATAAGGAGACATTTCAACTGTTACCTTATCTCCCGGCAGGATTCGAATGAAATTCATTCTGAGCTTTCCTGCTATATGGGCAAGTATTACATGACCATTCTCCAATTCTACCTGAAACATTGCATTAGGTAATGATTCCACTACCGTTCCTTCAAGTTCCAGAACATCATCTTTTGCCATGGATAACCCTGCTTTAACACCTTTGATTGTTCAGCATTTTTCTTAACTCATTTTTAATTATGGAGTTAGTTACTGTCTCATTGTTTTCAAGCTTTGCTTTTACCAAAGACAGCTCTTCTCCTGTAAATCTCAGATGCTTAATTTTTTTCTTTTTTGGCTTATCAGTTTTTCTGATATTGCCATCACTTATGTGACAATATGAGTTATCAATAACATCAAGCACCACGAAATATTTGTCTTTATCCCGTCCTGCCAGTGAAATGACTATCTGTCCGGGGTAAATAACCAACAAAATCACCTCTTGAAATTCTATATCAATGTCAAGACCTCAGGTTCACCATTAGTAATCAGAACCGTATTTTCATAATGAGCTGACAAGCAGCCGTCCAGAGTTTCAACTGTCCAGCCATCAGGCAGACACTTAACTCTGTAGTCGCACTCATTTATCATAGGTTCAATAGCAATGGTCATACCACTAATCAATCTTGGACCTCTGCCCGGCTTCCCGAAATTAGGAACCTCAGGACTTTCATGCAGTTGCGCACCTACTCCATGACCTATATAGTCTCTTACAACTCCGTAACCGAAGCTTTCGGCATGCATCTGTATCGCATGAGATATGTCCGAAACACGGAAACCTTCCTTACAAAACTCAAGACCTTTGAAAAAGCTTTCTTTGGTTACTTCTATGAGTTTTTCAGCTTCCTTTGTTATTTTACCGACTGCAAATGTTCTTGCAGCATCACCATTGTATCCTTTGTAACAGGCACCTATATCACAGCTGATTATATCACCGTCTTTAAGCACTCTGTTACCGGGTATACCATGAATAACCTGATTGTTAACCGATGCACACAGTGCATTCGGATAATCTGCATAACCTTTAAATGACGGAATGGCATTATGTTTTCTAATAAACTTTTCTGCAATACTGTCAAGTTCTAAAGTTGTTATGCCCGGTTTTATGCTTTCGCCAAGAAGGTTAAGCACCTCGCCGGTAATCTTGCAGGCTTCTTTCATAAGTTCAATCTCTTTTGAAGATTTTACGTTAATCATCTTATGCCTCCAGTACTTTAACTACTTCAGCGTAAGTTTCTTCAACGCTGTCCTGACCGACTACCTTATTTAGTAAGCCTTTTTCTGAATAAAATTTCTTTAATGGTTCAGTCTGGCTGTGGTAAACTTCCAGTCTGTTTTTTATAGTTTCAGGATTGTCATCCTTACGGCAGATAAGCTCTCCACCGCAAGCATCACAAATACCATCTACACTTGGTTTATTATCGACAATATGATAAGTTTTACCGCATTTTGAACATTCTCTGCGACCTGTAAGTCTGTCTAAAATAATCTCATCGTGAACTTCAATGTCCAACACAAAGTCGATATCTATATTATTTTCTACAAGTGATTCACCCTGAGTAATTGTACGTGGGTAACCATCTAATATAAATCCATTCTTACAATCTTCATTCTCCAAACGTTCAAGAAGAAGCTTTGTAACAACTTCATCGGGTACAAGCTGACCTTTATCTATATACCCTTTGGCAACCTTACCAACTTCTGTTTCATTGGCAATGGCATTTCTGATTATAAAACCAGTGGATATTGTCGGTATCCCAAACTTCTTTGAAATTTTTTCTGCCTGAGTGCCTTTTCCTGCACCCGGAGCTCCAAGTAAAATTATTTTCATAAAGCTGGTCCTCCTACAAGTTGTCATTATTCAAGAAATCCCTTATAGTGACGCATAAGCATCTGTGATTCTATCTGCTTAACTGTCTCAAGTGCAACAGATACAACAATCAATACTGATGTTCCGCCGATACCAATATTTGAACGTGTAATTACACTGCCCAAAACAGGAATAACAGCGATAATCGCAAGCGCTATAGCACCGATAAGAGTAACTCTTGTTAAAATCTTTGCAATATAATCTGATGTTGGTTTTCCAGGTCTTATACCAAGAATAAATCCACCATTTCTCTTCATATTATTTGCTATTTCAATAGGATTAAACTGTATTGAAGTATAGAAATATGTGAAGAAGATTATAAGCAAGAAATAGATTACTGCGTAAACCCAATGTGTTGGTGAGAACATATTGAGGAATTTACCCCAAAAGCTGCTTGCAGCAGGCTGTGCACCCATAAGGTTTGCAATTGTTGCAGGGAATGAAAGAATTGACATTGCGAAAATGATTGGCATTACACCAGCCATAGCAACCTTTAAAGGAATGTATGTGCTCTGTCCGCCGTACATTTTTCTTCCCTGCATTCTCTTAGCATACTGAACAGGTAATCTTCTTTCACCTTCATTGATTGTTATTACGAATGCAACCATAATGATTGCTGCGATGATGATTAATGCAATTGTTACAAAGCTCATAATGCTGTAATTGTTAGCCTGTAATGAGCTAATTGCAGCTTTTACTAAATCGCCACCACGTGAGATAATACCAATGAAGATAATTAACGAAATACCATTACCTATGCCTTTTTCTGTAATCTTTTCACCTAACCACATTAAGAATGCAGTACCTGCGGTGAAAGTAAGTGTTATTGTAATGAAGGAAAGAAATCCTTTTGTTGTAATTGCATTCTGTGCACTGAGTGCTGCATAAAGACCAGCAGCCTGAATGAAACCTAAAACAACGGTTACATATCTTGTAATAGAAGCAATTTTCTTTCTTCCTTCTTCACCCTCTTTGGAAAGTCTTTCCAAAGCAGGGATTGCAACTGTTAAAAGCTGCATAATGATTGATGAGTTAATGTACGGTGTAATACTCATTGCAAAAATTGTTGCATTTGCAAAAGCACCACCACTAAAGGTATTAAACAAGCCGAAGAGTGTATCAGCAGCATTGTCAACTATAGCCTTAACTAACTCTTTGTCAAGACCCGGAACAGGAATTATTGAACCGAATCTGAATACAACAAGTAATAATGCTGTATATAAAATTTTCTTTCTGAGGTCAGGAATCTTCCAAGCATTTGCTAATGTACGAAACACTTAAACCACCTCAGCCTTCCCACCGGCAGCTTCAATTTTAGCTTTTGCTGATGCTGTAATTCTTGCTGCCTTTACTGTTAATTTCTTTGTTAATTCTCCATTACCGAGAATAACCACACCATCAGCGATTTTGCTGATAATGCCCATATCCTTAAGAAGAGCTGCAGTAATTTCTGCACCATCTTCGAAAGCGTTTAATGATGAAAGATTAACTTCAACATACTTATGTCCGAATGCGTTATGGAAACCTCTCTTAGGTAATCTTCTGTATAATGGCATCTGACCACCTTCAAAGCCTGGTCTAACTCCGCCACCTGAACGTGCATTCTGACCCTTGTGACCTTTTCCGGCCTGCTTACCATTACCTGATGCATGACCGCGTCCTTTTCTGTAAGCTTCTTTTACTGAACCTTCTGCCGGTTTTAATTCACTAAGTTTCATTACGCTACACCTCCTTTTATTTTATTTCCTCAACACTTACAAGATGTGAAACCTTGTTCACCATTCCAAGAATCTGAGGAGTTGCTTCATGAACAACAGACTGTCTTATTTTCTTAAGGCCTAAGGCTGAAACAGTGGCAATCTGGTCATCTTTTCTACCAATAACGCTCTTAACTAATGTTACTTTAACTTTAGCCATTACTATTTCCTCCTATTAACCTAAAATTTCTTCTTCTGTTTTTCCACGAAGAGAAGCGATATCTTTAACATTCTTAAGACTTGCGAGACCCTGAATTGTAGCCCCTACCATATTCTTAGGATTGTTTGAACGAAGAGATTTTGTTCTGATATCTCTTATACCTGCAAGCTCAAGTACGGCACGAACCGGACCGCCTGCGATAACACCGGTACCTTCTCCTGCAGGCTTTAAAAGTACTCTGCCGGCACCGTATTCACCAATAATTTCGTGAGGAATTGTTGTATTAACCATTGGAACTGTAACAACATTCTTCTTAGCATCGTCGATTGCTTTTCTTACTGCTTCAGGAATTTCAGCAGCTTTACCCATTCCGCAGCCAACGTGACCATTTTCGTCACCAACAACTACGAGAGCGCTGAATCTGAAGGTTCTACCACCCTTAACAACCTTAGCTACACGGTTAATATTAACAACTTTTTCTTTGAATTCAACACCATTTGTGTTAGCTATATCTGCCATGATTTACCTCCTATTAGAATTCGAGTCCGCCTTCTCTTGCACCTTCAGCTAACTCTTGAACACGACCGTGGTATACATAGCCTCCTCTGTCAAAAACAACAGTCTTGATACCCTTGTCAAGTGCCTTCTGAGCAACCATAAGTCCAACTTTCTTAGCAGCTTCTTTATTTGAGCCGTTTCCTTCGAAACCGGCTTCTATTGATGATGCAGCAACAAGTGTAGTACCTGAAGCATCATCTATAATCTGAGCATAAATGTTCTTTAAGCTTCTGAATACGCAGAGACGAGGTCTTTCAGCTGTTCCTGAAATTGATTTTCTTACTCTTTCGTGTCTGCTTAATCTTGAAACATTACCGGAAATCTTTTTAATCAATTTGCTCTAACTCCTTTCATAAAGTTCAGGCAATCTTATTTCTTACCTGTCTTACCTTCCTTACGGATGATAACTTCATCAATGTACTTGATACCCTTGCCCTTGTATGGTTCAGGTAATCTCTTTTCTCTTACTTTAGCAGCAAATTCACCAACTAACTGCTTGTCAATACCTGAAATAATAATCTGGTTAGGCTGTGGAACATCAATCTTGATTCCATCGATTTCTTCCATTTCTACAGGATGTGAGTAACCAAGTGTCATAACGAGCTTGTTACCCTGCTTCTGTACTCTGTAACCAACACCATTAACTTCAAGTGTCTTTGAAAAACCATCTGTTACACCGATGATCATATTATTTATTAAAGTACGGGTTAAACCGTGAAGTGATTTATGCATCTTAACTTCTGACGGTCTTGTAACTGTAACTGTGTTACCTTCAACTGCAATATTCATATCAGCATGAAGTGTTCTTGTTAATGTACCTTTTGGTCCTTTAACAGTAAGTTCATTACCCGCATTAAGCTTAACATCAACGCCCTGTGGAATTTCTATTGGCATTCTACCTATTCTGGACATCGTGTGCACCTCCTTAATGTTTAATTAATTCTGTTAATTTGTTTAATTACCAAACAAATGCTAAAACTTCTCCGCCGACATTGTTCTTTCTTGCTTCCTTGTCAGTCATTATACCCTTTGATGTTGAAATGATTGCAATACCGAGACCTTTAAGTACTCTTGGCAATTCATCCTTTGAGGCATAAATTCTGAGACCAGGCTTTGAAATTCTCTTAAGACCAGAAATTACTTTCTGCTTGTTAGCTGCATACTTTAATGTAATTCTGATAACGCCCTGCGTATTGTCATCAATAATCTGATAATTCTTTATATAACCTTCTTCAAGTAAGATTTCAGCGATAGCTTTCTTCATATTTGAATTAGGAACATCAACAGTTTCGTGCTTTGCATCGTTAGCATTTCTGATACGTGTAAGCATATCTGCAATTGGATCTGTAATCTGCATAGTGTTACCTCCTTCCATAATAACTACTGCAATTATTCTGTATAGAGAAAATATCTCCAGTTTACTGTCCAAACGGACTTAATTTTACCAGCTTGCCTTTTTAACACCAGGAATCTGCCCTTTATAAGCCAATTCTCTGAAGCAAATACGGCAAATACCGAATTTTCTCAAATAAGCATGAGGTCTTCCGCAAATTTTGCATCTTGTGTAAGCTCTTGAGCTGAATTTTGGAGTTCTCTGCTGCTTAATTACCATAGCCTTCTTAGCCAAGATTGATTACCTCCTTATTTGTTCTGAGCATATGGAGCACCTAAAAGTGTAAGGAGCTCTCTTGCTTCTTCGTCTGTTTTCGCTGTAGTTACTACAGTGATATCCATACCTCTGATTTTATCAATTTTATCGTATTCGATTTCAGGGAAAATTAACTGTTCCTTTAAACCAAAGTTGTAGTTACCTCTTCCGTCGAAAGAATCAGGATTAATACCTCTGAAGTCTCTTACTCGTGGCAATGCAACATTAAAGAGTCTGTCTAAGAACTCATACATCTGTTCATGTCTTAATGTTACTTTACAGCCGATATTCATGCCTTCTCTAATCTTAAAGTTAGCAACTGATTTTCTAACTTTTGTGATTAATGGCTTCTGACCTGTGATGATTCCAAGATCGTTTGCAGCTGACTCAAGCGCCTTTGCGTTGTCTTTAGCATCTGCAACGCCCATATTGATAACAACCTTATCAAGCTTTGGTATCTGCATTACGCTCTTGTATCCGAACTTATTCATTAAAGCCGGAGCGATTTCAGCGACATACTTGTCGTGTAATCTTGACATTTATATTGCCTCCTTCCCAAATATTAGTCTGCGAATGTTTCGTTACACTTTTTGCAATAACGAACTATGCTTCCGTCATCAAGAATCTTACGTCCGATTCTTGTCGGTTGATTGCATTTTGTACATACATGCATAAGTTTGCAAGCGTGAATTGCAATTTCCTGATTAACAATACCGCCTGTTTCACCCTGTCTTCTGGGTTTTGTGTGCTTTGTTGCTAATGCAACACCTTCAACGATTGCCTTATTCTGCTTAGGGAGTACTGATAATACTTTACCTTTCTTTCCCTTATCCTTGCCGGAAAGCACAACAACTGTATCACCTTTTTTAATGTGCATCTTATTCATTATGTTGCACCTCCTTATAATACTTCAGGAGCTAAAGATAATATTTTCATATATTCTTTATCTCTCAATTCTCTTGCAACAGGTCCGAATATACGGGTTCCTTTTGGAGTTTTATCATCTCTGATAATAACTGCTGCATTTTCATCGAACTTTATATAAGAGCCATCAGCTCTTCTCATGCCCTTAACGCTTCTTACAACAACTGCTTTGACAACTTCGCCCTTTTTAACAACGCCGCCAGGAGCTGCTTTCTTTACAGATGCAACTACCACATCGCCGATGTTTGCATATCTTCTTCTTGTACCGCCAAGTACGCGGATACACATAAGCTCTTTTGCACCGGTGTTGTCAGCAACTTTTAACAGTGTCTGCTGCTGTATCATGGTTAATTCTCCTTCCTGCTCAAAATTAACGAGCCTTTTCTACGATTTCTACAAGACGCCATCTCTTATCCTTTGAAAGAGGTCTTGTTTCCATAACCTTAACTGTATCGCCCACTGAACAGGTATTGTTTTCATCATGAGCTTTAAGTTTGTAGGTTCTTTTAATGATTTTGCTATATAAAGGATGCTTTACGCTGTCTACGATTGCAACAACGATTGTTTTATCCATTTTATTGCTTACTACTTTTCCAACTCTTGTCTTTCTATATGCGCGTTCTGACAATGCCGGTACCTCCTTTCCGAATTTCGGGGCTATTATTTACCTTCTTTGATTTCGATTTCTCTCATAACAGTCTTAACTTTAGCAATTGTCTTCTTAACTTCTGAAAGTTTTGAAGTATTGTCAAGCTGACTTGTGGAATTCTGAAATCTTAATGTAAATAATTCAGCCTTGAGATCTGCTAATTTCTGTGTTAATTCTTCATATGATAAATCTCTGATTTCATTGATTTTCATTAAGCTTCACCTTCCGTTTCCAAATCGCTTTTTGCTACGATTTTACACTTGATTGGGAGTTTGTGAATAGCAAGTCTTAAAGCTTCTCTTGCGATTGCTTCATCAACACCGCCGATTTCGAACATTACTCTGCCCGGCTTAACTACTGCTACCCAATACTCAGGAGAACCCTTACCGCTACCCATACGAGTTTCAGCAGGTTTTTCTGTTACTGGCTTATCAGGGAAAATCTTAATCCAAACTTTACCGCCTCTTTTTGTGTATCTTGTCATAGCGATACGGGCTGCTTCAATCTGGTTACTGGTAATCCAGCCAGGCTGCAATGCCTGAATACCAAATTCGCCGTTTGAAACGGTATTACCTCTGGTAGCTTTACCTGTCATTCTGCCTCTCATTACTCTTCTGTATTTAACTCTCTTAGGTAATAACATTATTTATTCTCCCCTTTCTTCTTATTTGTTCCAGGAAGAACTTCACCCTTGTAAATCCAAACCTTAACACCGATTTTACCGAATGTTGTATCAGCTTCTGCAAATCCGTAATCGATATCTGCTCTGATAGTCTGGAGAGGAATTGTTCCCTCATGATACTGCTCTGAACGAGCAATTTCAGCGCCGCCTAAACGACCTGAACAACAACACTTAATACCACGGGCACCAGCTTTTGTTGTTCTGCCCATTGCCTGCTTCATAGCTCTTCTGAAAGAAATTCTCTTTTCAAGCTGAGCAGCAATGTTTTCTGCTACAAGAACAGCTACAACGTCAGGATTCTTGATTTCAACTATATTTATTGAAACAACTTTTCCTGTCATTTTTGTAATCTGTGCTTTTGTTTTTTCTATACCTTCACCTTTTTTACCAATAATAAACGCAGGCTTTGCAGCGTAAATATTAATTTTAAGTCTGTTTGAAGGCTTTTCAATTTCAATCTTTGCAACACCGGCATCAAAATGAGCTTTTTTGATGAACTTTCTTATGTTGTAGTCCTCAACTAAGCTATCGCCGAAGTTCTTTGAATCAGCATACCACTTAGAGTCCCAATCTTTAATGACGCCGACTCTGAGTCCGTGTGGATGTACTTTCTGACCCATTGCGATTACCTCCTTTAACGAATTATCTTTCCTTGAGAACAATTGTTATATGACTTGTTCTCTTTCTGATTCTAAATGCTCTACCCTGAGCTCTTGGCATAATTCTCTTAAGAATCGGGCCTGGATTTGCATATGTTTCTGCAACATAGAGCTTCTCAGGATCCATACCATTATTATTAACAGCATTTGCTACTGCTGAATTTAATAACTTTATAAGAAATTCAGATGCAGCTTTTGGAGTATTATTGATAATACCGATTGCTTCAGCAACTGACTTATTTCTTATTAAATCAATCACGATTTTCACCTTACGAGGCGAAATGCGTGCATAACGAAGGACAGCTTTTGCTTCGTTCTTAGCTTCCATGTTATGCCCCTCCTCTCTTAATTAGTTGTTTTATCTAACACCGCTTGTCTTTGCACCTGCATGACCTTTATATGTTCTTGTAGGAGCAAATTCGCCTAATTTATGACCAACCATGTCATCTGTTATATATACAGGCACATGTTTTCTGCCGTCATGAACAGCGATTGTGTGACCAATCATTTCCGGGAATATTGTTGAGCTTCTTGACCATGTCTTTAAAACTCTTTTTTCGCCGGCTTCATTCATGTCTACGATTCTCTGTAAGAGTTTTTCGCTGACATAAGGACCTTTTTTTGTTGATCTACTCATGGTTTACCTCCATTCAATATTTTATCGGATTATTTAGATTTTCTGCTCTTTACGATATACATATCCGATTTCTTGTTTTTCTTTCTTGTCTTATAACCAAGTGCCGGCTTACCCCAAGGTGTAACAGGACTTGGACGACCGATAGGTGATTTACCTTCACCACCACCGTGTGGATGGTCGTTAGGATTCATAACAACACCGCGGACTGTAGGTCTGATACCCATATGACGCTTTCTACCGGCTTTACCGATTGAAATGTTTTCATGGTCAATGTTACCAACAACACCGATTGTAGCTTTGCAGTTTACACTTACCATTCTAACTTCGCCTGATGGGAGTCTTACCTGTGCATAAGCACCTTCCTTAGCCATAAGCTGTGCTGAGTTACCTGCTGAACGAACCAACTGGCCACCTCTGCCGGGAACTAATTCAATATTGTGAATAAGTGTACCAACAGGAATATCTTTAATCTGTAATGCATTACCTGGCTTAATATCAGCAGTTGGACCTGAAACAACTACATCACCGTCTTTTAAACCAACAGGTGCGATGATATATCTCTTTTCACCGTCTTCATACTGAAGTAATGCAATGTTTGCGCTTCTGTTTGGATCGTATTCGATACCGATAACAGTTGCATTGATACCGTCTTTATTTCTCTTAAAGTCGATAATTCTGTATTTTTTCTTATTTCCGCCGCCTCTGTGACGAACAGTAATTCTACCGTATGAGTTTCTGCCTGCAAACTTATTTAATGAAACAACCAAGCTCTTTTCAGGAGTGCTCTTAGTGATTTCTTCGAAGGCTGAAACGGTCATTGTTCTTCTCGCCGGAGAAGTCGGTTTATACTTCTTTATAGCCATTTGCTTTCAACTCCTTCACTAATTAATTAAGCAAGTCCTTCGAAAAATTCGATTGCTTTGCTTTCGGGCTTAAGAGTTACGATAGCTTTTTTCCAGTCGTTTCTCTTACCAACGTGTACGCCCATTCTCTTTGTTTTGCCTAAATAGTTCATTGTGTTAACTTTGTCAACCTGAACTTTGAAAATCTGTTCAACAGCAATTTTAATATCAACTTTTGTTGCATTTGGAGCAACTTCAAAGGTGTATTTCTTATTTGCTATATCTTCCATAGAATTTTCGGAAATGATAGGTCTTTTAATGATATCATGATACATCATTATGCATACACCTCCTCTAATTTCTTAACCGCATCCTGTGCGATTACGAGTTTGTCATACTTCAAGATTTCATAAACGTTTAAAGCACCTGTAAATGAAACTTTTACGTTTTCGATGTTTCTTGCTGACATATATACTTTATTATTAACATCACTTGTAACGATAAGAGCCTTGTCTGCTCCAACATTTCCAAGGAGGTTAACAATTTTCTTTGTCTTGATTTCTTCTACATCAAGATTGTCGATTACTACGATTTCACCATTAGCCACCTTAGATGATAATGCAGACTTCAAAGCAACATTCTTCATTTTCTTGTTGATTGAGTATCTGTAATCTCTTGGTTTTGGTCCAAGTGCGATACCGCCGTGAATCCACTGTGTAGCACGGATTGAGCCCTGTCTAGCTCTGCCTGTGCCCTTCTGACGCCATGGCTTAATTCCACCGCCACTAACTTCAGATCTTGTTTTTGTGCTCTGTGTACCCTGTCTCTGATTTGCAAGATAGTTCTTTACTGTTTCGTAAATAGCTACTTTATTAATTTCAGCACCGAACACACTTTCATTTAACTCGATGGTACCTACTTCCTTACCATCCATGTTATATAAAGCTACGTTAGGCATGTATAACTTCCTCCTTTCTACCTGTCTTAACACTTAACAGCGTTCTTAACTATTACTAATCCGCCTTTTGGTCCGGGGATTGCACCGCGAACTAAAAGTAAGTTCTTTTCTGCGTCAACACTAACCACATCAAGATTCTGGATTGTTACTGTGTCAGTACCCATATGTCCTGCGAGCTTCTTACCCTTATAAACTCTTGATGGGCTTGAGCATGCACCCATTGAACCTGCACCTCTGTGATAACCTGAACCGTGAGCCATTGGGCCTCTGTGTGAACCCCATCTCTTGATAGCGCCCTGGAAACCCTTACCTTTGCTTGTGCCTGTA
This sequence comes from Clostridia bacterium, assembly GCA_045593265.1. Taxonomy (GTDB): domain Bacteria; phylum Bacillota; class Clostridia; order RGIG6154; family RGIG6154; genus RGIG8497. The sequence goes on from JAZNWH010000073.1 coordinate 17,970, forward strand.
ACGTCTACCTTATCACCGGCAGCAAACACATCAACTTTGATTTCATCGCCTACGTTCATAGATGCTGCATTTTCAAGTTTGAATTCCTTTAAATATTTCTTTGCAGAAATTCCGGCCTTATCGAAGTGTCCCTTCATTGGCTTGTTTGTGTGTTTTTCTTTAAGATCACAAAAACCAACCTGAACTGCTTCATAACCGTCGTTTTCAACAGTTTTAACCTGTGAAACAACACATGGACCGGCTTCTACTACTGTTACAGGAACAATTTTTCCTGCTTCGTCAAAAAGCTGTGTCATACCAAGCTTTTTTCCAAGTATTGCCTTGTTCATTTAATTTTTCCTCCTTATGGTTATTGGTTCGCCCGATTGCGAACTTGACCTACAACACTGTCGGTTAGATGACTTTAATTTCAACATTGATACCGGCAGGCAAATCAAGCTTTCCTAATGCTTCAGTTGTCTTCTGCTTAGGTGAGATAACATCAATCAATCTCTTGTGAGTTCTCATTTCAAACTGTTCTCTTGAATCCTTATACTTATGAACAGCTCTTAAAATAGTGATAATTTCCTTTTTAGTAGGAAGCGGGATAGGACCTGAAACTTCAGCACCTGATCTCTTGATTGTATCAACTATTCTCTCAGCAGACTGATCAACCAAGGCATGGTCATAGCCTTTAATCTTGATTCTGATTTTTGAATTTGATGCCATAAAAGCTCTCTCCTTTCATAATATTCTTACAACTGTTCCGTGTGTTTCACGATACTGCATACCACACAGACAGCACATAACTCGTTTATCATACTACATTTATAGGGTTTTGTCAATAGTTTCCGTAATATTTTTTTAGTTTTTTTAAATTTTTTCTTGATAAAGAATTTATGCTGTGTTATTATAATCAAAGAGGTGATTAACGTGAAAAATCACGTTAATCGATTTGAAAAGCCCGCGCGATGTTTTCGCCACAGGCGAAACGCACATGGGCAAAATATTCATTTAACGCCTTATCAGCCTACGACATGGTGTTAAAGTTCTTCATTACTATCTGTAGGCAGAAAGGCTATGGATATTTATATGAAAATCGCAGTTATATATAACGGATACTATAAATCAGATACTTATATTAATAATATTGATATATATTTACAAGGATTGAAAAAGAACGGCTTTGATGCTTTTAAAATTTCATCCGCTAAACTTATATTCGAAAATAAATTTGAGTTTGAATTTGCACTTTTGCTTGACAAAGATATAAGTCTTGGATATATACTCAAAAAGAAAGGAATTAAAGTTTTCAATAATCCTGATGCAATAAGAATCTGCGACAGTAAAATTCTTACCTATATTACATTAATGGATTCCAACATTCCTATGCCAAAAACAACTATCCTCCCCTTTAAATTTTCAAATATGGAATACTCTGATTTTGAATTTGAAAAAAACATAAAAAACTACCCTGTTGTTATAAAGGAAGAATTCGGTTCATTAGGACAGCAAATTAACCTTATATATAATAAGGAAGATTTTCATACTGTTGTTGCAAAATCAAATACAAGACTTTTAGTTCAGGAATATATAGAATGTGATGGCAGTGATATAAGAGTTTTTGTAGTTGGTTCTAAAGCTGTCTGTGCAATGAAAAGACATAACGAAAATGATTTTCGCAGTAACTGTGCCGGTGGTGGTAAAGCAACCGTTTACCCATTAAACGAAAAGATTTGCGAAATAGCAGAAAAAGCATCAAAAATAATAGGCCTTGATTTCTGCGGTGTTGATATAATCGAAAAAGATGGTAATTATTATTTAATAGAAGTAAATTCCAATCCTCTTGTCAATAATTTGTCCCAAGTGTGCAATATTGATCCGGGATATGAAATAGGAAAACATATAAAAACAACGGCATAAACATTGCCGTTGTTTTTATATGTATTTACCCTTTATAATTTGGTCATAGTAGTCTAATGTAATAGTCTTGCATCCTCTAAAAAAACAATCCTGAAATAAATGCTGCTACACAGGATGCTATGGCAACCTCTATTAAAGGTCTGTTGATATATGCCATTACAAAAGCAACTATGCAGCCTGCAGAAGATGTAATAACATTTCCCGTAGCATAAAATATATACGGAAAAGTCATTGCTGATAAAACTGCATATGGCACATAATAGAGAAAGCTTTTCACGAAAACTGATTTAATTTTCTTTCTCATCAGTGTAAACGGAATCATTCTTATCAAATAGGTAACCAAAGCCATAGCAATAAGATAACAAATAAAGTCTTTATTCATTTTCTTCCCCCCTGACCGGCTTAACAAGTGCCATCACAACTGATGCAATTACTGCACACAATATAATTGAAAATCCACTTGACAGTTTACTGAAAACAGGGAGATAGTAAAAAGCACAGCTTATTAATGCCGATATACATATACATCCTAACACTCCTGTATTTTTCTTGGCAGGAGGTATAATAATTGCAACAAACATACTGTATATAGCAAGAGAAAGCGCACTGGATATACTTTGAGGTAAAATTTCACCTGCAAATGCACCAAGCATCGTACCCATCGCCCAACCTATATAAGGCAGAGTTATAAGTCCGTACATATATTTTGTGCCTATACATTCATTTTCAGATGCCCCTACAGCAAAAACCTCATCGGTAATTCCAAAGGAAGTAAAGAGTCTGTGAGGGGTTGTAAATGTTTTATCCAGTTTCTGTGTCAACGCAAGTCCCATAAGACAATACCTTATATTTATAACGAGCTGTGTTAAAATCATTTCTATAAGACTTCCGCCTGATGCGATTATTCCCACACCTGCAATCTGTCCTGCTGATGTAAGATTTGTAAGAGATATAAGTATTGCTTCTAATCCACTTAGTCCCTGTCCTACTGCTGTTATTCCAAAACCAAAGGATACCGAAAGGTATCCTAAGGCTATAGGAAGACCTTTTTTTAATCCATAAGAATATGTATATCTTGATTTCATTTAATCACCGCAGATTATTGTATCACAAATTCATCAACAATACAAGTTTTTAAGAAAACGTTTTGCAACAGGATTTTCTTCTCTTAAATCTGCAAGGCAAATAATATACTTTTTACCGTTATATTCTTTTTCGGCAGCAATTAATACTGTTTCCCAGTCCTCTGAATCCAGACACTTGTTACCACTTGTAAGAATTGGCGTAAAGCCTTCTGCACGGAAGGTTTTTTCAGCAATAGGAGTTATATAATCAACATCTTTATTATACCAGTAAGAAAAGTCTTTTTCTTCAAATTCCTCTACTGCCTTATGTCCTGTTGCTCGAGATACAAAATGAACAGGACGCATACCACAATTATCCACTGTAACCTTTTCGCCTGCTATGATATGTTCGCCAACCTCAAGGTCTGTAATTAATTCAACCTTTTCATTCTTCACAACATCGACATCTTCAAATACCTCAAAATCAAAAGTGTTAAAATTAAGTACAGCTCCGTTGTTATCAACAAGAATTGCTTTCAATGTGAATTTTTCTCTGCTAATTACTTTATCAATTGAAAATACAGCTGATTGTGAATACTTGCTCTTACATGCTTCTATATCTGCTTTTTGTTCAGCAGTTTTTATTATTTTACCATCCTTGTAAAGCTCATAAATAAGCCTAAAGTCATCACCACATAACTGTGTATCATTGCAGATATGACATTCAATTTTAACTTCTTCCCCTTCATAATAGGTAAATCTATCACTTCTCAGGCTAATCATCAAAGGCTCTAACGCATCTCTGAAAGTAAAATATGCTTTCTTTGGGTTACGTTTGAAGTCCATTATAGTTTTCATCCAGCCTGCCGGCCATGCATCAATAAACAAATGAATTGCATTAGTTACCATTTTATCATCACGACGGAATGCTTCAGTCATTGTTTTTGTAGCGAACGCCTGATAATCGTGGCTTTTCTTAACCCAATCTTCCATATTATAGCAAGTATCAAAAAACATATAGTGCATATTTCCACTTTGAGCATTTATAATGTTTTTCGGGTCAAAAGGTTCAGTTATCCATTCTTCAGGATAGTTTTCACGCATAATTTCACAAAAATCAAGCCCTTCTGCACCGTATTCACCACATCCGTGATACCAATCCTCTTTTACACCCATCCAGTAGCCCTTGATAAGAGTACCAATATCCATACCGTGGGAATTATACCACATAGAATAACAGTGGTTGTCAGGTAATAACTTTGAGGGTGGGTCGTAATCTCCGTCAACGTGTTTGGTAACTCTGTCAGGGTTATTTAACTTAACGATATAATCACACGCATCGAAAAATCCTTCAAGCTCTTTACGCAAAAGATGACGATGACCTTTGTTATTACCGTTAGGCATAGGTTCATTTATATAGGAAACCACAATATTACATGGATGATTTCTTACAAGTCTTTCCATTTCTTCTGCCTGACGGATACCTTCAGCTGTTTTAGTTCTTCTCATTACTGCAAATAACGGAAGGTCTGACTGTGTCATTAAACCAAGTCTGTCGCAGTAATCATACACTTCTTTTTGAACAGGACGCTGAGTAAGTCTTAAGAAATTCATATTACAAAGCTTCGCAAGTAAAATATCATCTACAAGCTGGTCATAATCGCCTCTCAAAACATCAAGCTGTTCAAAGCCCATTGTATTTGCACCATGAAGTTTAATCTTTCTGTTATTTAAATAAAACATACCTTTGGGAGTCGAATCTATATCCTGAGTAAAGCTTCTCATACCAAAAACAGTCTTTTTACTATCGCTAACGACTCCGTCATAATTCACATCAACACAAAGCGCATACAAATACGGTGTTTCTAAATCCCATCTTTTGAAGTTTTCAAGAGGTAACTTAATTTTATAAATATTTTTACCTTGTTCAGCAGGCATAGGAATTGGCTTACCAATTAATCCTTCTTTTAAAGATTCTGTAAAAGTATCCCACGCACCTACCTCAAGATTGGTTGATGCTTCACGAATTTCATTTTCGAAAACTGTTTCTTCAAAATTTTCTCCGTAAAGTGAAAAATTAAAGCTCAAGTCTTTCATAACATAGTCCGCATTTGTTACCTCTACCCAGGCTTCAATTGCATTTTCATCACATAAAGGTCTTACAAAAACATCGCTTATGTTCACTCTGTTTCTTATCTCAACACGGACATTATTGTAAATTCCCATACCCGGAGGACAGTGATGCCAACCCAGTGCAGGATCATCCCATCCTATACCTGTTGCTGCATATAATTTATCCCCTTCTGCTCTCGGAATTTCTGCACTTCCGTTGCCCATATAAACAAAATCATTTTTCAAAACAATTTTGAGAGTATTTTCACCCTTTTTCACAAATTCAGTAATTTCAAAATTGAAAGGTGAGAAAAATCCCTCATGGGAACCAACACATTCGTCATTTATATATACAAATGCTTCATAGTCAGCACCATCAAAACAAATATATACAGCCTTTTGGGTAAAATCATTTAATATAAAAGTCGTTTCATACACCTTTCTTGCTTTACCTATAGGACCTTCGTATTCGGGAACAGTTATTTTTTTCTCTCCGTTTAAAATGAATTCTTTTATATCAATAACGTCTTTTTGTTCGTTGCATACAGGGGAATATGATTTCAAAAATGGTGCATATTCTTCCTTCATTGCTTTAAGTTCTCTGTACAACTCTTCTTTGGTTGTTATTTTAGCAACTGTATTCACAGGTGTTTTTGAAGAATCAACAAGATTCACTTTTACCTCATCAAATTTCGCAGGTTCTGATAAAGTTAACTTTTTCATAGAATCTGCAATGTTTATAAACTGATCTGCCATAAAATCACCTCGTTATGTATTAAGCAGTTGCGTTAATATCCGAACCCGTTTTGAGAACGTGTTTTTACGCTACTGCATTCGTTAAAATACTCGCAAATGCGTCAGCATTTACTGCGTTTTTGTCTCGTATTAACGCAAAAACACAGCTTTGAAAATTCCTCGAACCTAAAGCAAGATAAAATTGTTGCTTTTTCAAGTCGACAGGTTGCAGGAATACTATCGTATTTCAAAACCGACAACGAAGAAAAACAGCTATTTTACTTGATTTAGGCGAGTTCGGATACTAACGCAACTGCTTAGCTTAATTTTACCATCTGAAATTGAAAAAACAATACCTTTTATAACAGTTTTAGCACAATATGTGAATTTATCTTGATTTTTAGAAGATTTTATCGTATACTAATAATGAAGGAGGTAATAACTTAAATGTTCCTTTCCCGTTATTGCCTCCGGTGAATTTGATTGCCCGTGCGATTTTTTCGCATTCGCTCAAAAACGCACATGAGCATAAAACTCTTATCATTCCTTGCCATACTACAGATAAGAGAATTTTAATTACTATTTGTGCCGACGTATGGCGGCAGAACGGAGATTTTTATGTACAAATCTTTTCAGGACGCAAAAAAAACTGTTAATCACATAAGTATCACCAGTGGAAAAATGATTGAAAAAACTACTGAACTTCATACTCATGATTTTGATGAAATAGCTATTATTTTAAAAGGAAGTGCAATTCAGCACATCAATGAAGAAAAATATCTTACATCTGCAGGAGATGTATTTCTTATAAACAGCTACGATTATCACTGCTTTCATGAAACAGAAAACCTTACCGTTTTCAATATAGGTTTCAAAAAAGAAATCCTTGACGTATACAAGAACCTTTTAACACCTATGGCAGGATATCAGGGCTTTTTCGTTTTAGAGCCTAAATATCGAAAACAAAACACTTTTAACAACAGACTTCACCTCAACTCAAAAGAGATGGCTGAACTTGAAGTAATTCTTGAAAATTTAGAATGTGAATACACAGAAAAAAGAAGTGGTCAGGAAATTATGATAACATCATATTTTTTGCAGATTATAGGGTTTCTTTGTCGCAAATACGAAAACTATTCGGACAGCACAACTAACTTTATATCTCCGCTTTCCAACGTAATATCATACATTGAAAAGAACTATACGGAACATATTTCACTAAGCGATTTGGCAAAAATTGCAAATACAACAATATCAACACTTATTACATTTTTCAAGAAAACCTTTAACCAGACACCCACCGAATACATAATTTCATTAAGACTTACCAATGCATGTGAGCTTCTGCGTAACAGTGATGATTCAATAACTTATATATCAAGCATTTCAGGGTTTAATGATATAAATTATTTTTCAAGAATTTTCAAGAACAAAATAGGTATGACTCCTCGTGAATACAGAAAAAAGTTTTCAGGTATTATTTAAAAATGTTTTCACAAATTCTTATTTTAATTATAAAAAAAAGATACTGTCTTACTAAGACAGTATCTTTTTTTGAAACTTATAATATACTAAAGTTAATTACTAACGCTGCAAATACTATAGAAACCATAGAAAGAAGCTTTATCAAAATGTTTATTGCAGGACCTGCTGTATCCTTAAAAGGATCTCCCACTGTGTCCCCAACAACTGCTGCTTTATGACAGTCAGAACCTTTTCCGCCATGAACGCCACTTTCGATATACTTTTTAGCGTTATCCCAAGCACCGCCTGAGTTTGACATAAATATCGCAATTAAAAATCCTGTTACTGTTGCACCTGCAAGCATACCTACAACACCTGTTACACCTAAAATAAGACCAACAATAACAGGAACAACTACTGCAACCACTGTAGGAAGAATCATCTCTCTCAGGCTTGATTTTGTACAAAGGTCAACACACTTTGCATAATCAGCATCTGCTTCGCCATTCATCAAACCTGTAATTTCTTTAAACTGACGTCTTACTTCCTTTACAACACTTTGTGCTGCTCTGCCTACAGATTCCATTGTAAGAGCTGCAAATACAAATGTCATACAAGCACCTACAAATAAACCTATAAGAACACTTGGATTCATAAGACTGAGGTTAGCAATTTTTTCTGCTCCACCTTCAATACTTTTTACCTTATCAATATAAGATGCCATTAAAGCAAGCGCTGTAAGAGCAGCAGAACCGATTGCAAAACCTTTTCCTGTAGCTGCTGTTGTATTACCAAGTGAATCAAGGGCGTCTGTTCTTTCTCTTACTTCTTCAGGAAGCTGTGCCATCTGTGCAATACCACCTGCATTATCTGCAACAGGACCATATGCATCAGTTGCAAGGGTAATACCAAGTGTTGAAAGCATACCTACAGCAGCAAGGGAAATTCCGTAAAGTCCCATTGCCGGGTCAGATGCACCGCCTGATACAAAATATGAAATAAGAACACATACTGAAATTATTATAATAGGAAGCGCTGTTGAAAGCATACCTAATGATAAGCCACTAATTATTATTGTTGCAGAACCTGTTTCTGAAGAATCAGAAAGTTTTTGTGTGGGCTTATATGTGTCAGATGTGAAATATTCTGTTGCCTGACCGATAAGCACACCACTGGCTAAACCTGCAAGGATAGCAAAATACATAGGCCAGTGTTCTTTTCCCAAAATAAAATATACAACAGGTAAAGAAATAATAGCTATAAGTATTGCAGAAAAATTTGTTCCTCTGCTGAGTGCTTTCAATAAATTTTTCTGACTTGCGCCCTCTTTTGTTTTTACAAGAAATGTTCCCAAAACAGAACATACAACACCAACAGCTGCTAACACCATAGGAAGTGCCATAGCATTAAAGCTGCCGGCAAATGCAGCTACACCCAATGCTGCTGCAGAAAGTATTGAACCTACATAAGATTCGTAAAGATCTGCACCCATACCCGCAACATCACCTACATTATCGCCTACATTATCAGCAATAACAGCAGGATTTCTCGGGTCGTCTTCAGGAATACCTGCTTCAACCTTTCCTACAAGGTCTGCACCTACGTCAGCTGCTTTGGTAAATATACCACCACCTACACGGGCAAAAAGTGCCATGGAAGATGCACCCATACCGAATGTAAGCATTGCACTTGTTATAGAAACTGCATCAAGCTTAAAAACATACTTAAGTAATGCAAACCATATTGTTATATCTAAAAGTCCGAGCCCTACTACTGTAAAACCCATAACGGAGCCTGCTGAAAACGCAACTCTCAAGCCTCTGTTTAAACCTTCAAGGCAAGCATTTGCAGTTCTTGAATTGGAAGCTGTTGCTATTTTCATTCCTACAAAACCTGACAGTGCTGAGAAGAATCCTCCTGTTACAAATGCAAAAGGAACGTAAGGTGTTACAAAGCCAGCAAATGCCATACCACCAAGGATAATGAACATAACTGCAAAAAATACAGAAACAACACCATACTGACGTCTCAGATAAGCATTTGCACCCTGTCTTATCGAACGGGAAATCTTTGCCATTTTTTCAGTTCCCTCTGAAAACTTCATAACTTTCTTTGCGGTAAGCAAAGCAAAAACTAATGCAATAAGCGAACCGATGAATATTAAAAGCACCAGATAATTTTCCATTTTTTACACTCCTTAATAATTAGACAAACCCGACTCATAAGGAGCGGGTTTTACCAATATTTTGTTTATGTTATACAATTATAATCATTTTGTGTTAATTTGTCAAGTGTTTTTTTAATTCGAACACGTTATATGTTGTTTTTTTCATTATAATGTTAATTTCTAACAAATCCTGCTAATTTTACAAATTCCATTACCACAAGAGGCACTATTATAAGACCTAAAGCACAAGCATATAGCTTTAATGGTAACAATACCAATCCAAAAGCAACTCTGACAGGAGTAAATAACACAAGTATCATCAATAAGATGGATATACCGGATGCAATATTAAGATTCTTGTTGGTAAACACGCCTGTTTTGAAAAGAGAATGATTAGAACGCATATTATATGCATGTACTGTCTGAGAAAGAGCAAGTACCATGAATGCCATTGTTCTGCCTGCTTCGTCTGTGCCTAAGGCTTTTACACCTAAATTAAAGCCAATCAATGAAAGAATAGCAAACATTACACCCTGTAATACAACCTGTAAACCAAGACCATGTGCAAAAATACCTTCATTTTTTTCTTTTGGTTTCTTATTCATTATATCACTTTCAACAGCTTCTGTTCCAAGAGCAATGGCAGGCAAACTGTCAGTAACTAAATTTATCCATAATAATTGCATTGAAAGCAGAGGGGTTTTGTGCCACATAAGCATTGAGACAAATACTGCTATTACTTCGCCGATATTTGTACCAAGTAAAAAGCCTACAACTTTACGTATATTTGCGTAAATTCCCCTGCCCTCACGGACAGCTTCAACAATAGTTGCAAAATTATCATCTGTCAAAGTCATATCAGCAGCACCTTTTGCCACATCAGTTCCTGTTATTCCCATTGCACAGCCTATATCAGCTGCTTTAAGAGCAGGAGCATCGTTAACTCCGTCTCCCGTCATTGAAACAACCTGACCTTTTCTCTGCCAGGCACGCACTATTCTTATTTTATTTTCAGGAGATACTCTGGCATAAACAGAAATATTTTTCACCTGACTGTCAAGTTCGGAATCAGTCATAGCATCAAGCTCGGCTCCTGTGATAGACTTATCCCCATCGTTAAATATACCTATTTCTTTGGCAATTGCTGTTGCTGTTACAACATGGTCTCCTGTAATCATAACAGGCTTTATTCCTGCTTTTTTGCAAAGTTCTACAGCGTTCTTAGCTTCCGGTCTTGGTGGGTCAATCATACCAACAAGACCCACAAAATTCAGATTATTTTCTATTTCTTCTGTTGTAAGTTCACCAGGAACACTTTCTATTTCCTTATACGCAACTGCAAGAACACGAAGTGCATCAGAACTCATTTTTTCCGTAATGAGTCTTGCTTTTTCTATATCTCCTGAAATGCATTTCGGTGCCATCATATCAAAAGCACCTTTAACTATAACGATGTTTTTTCCGTCTATTACATTAACAGTAGTCATAAGCTTTCTGTCAGAATCAAATGGGATTTCTCCTACACGAGGATATCTTTCATTTAATACATCCTTAGGCATACCACTTTTATGTGCCGCAAAAACAATTGCAGTTTCTGTAGGGTCGCCTATATGTTGTTCTCCTTTTTCAGTAAACACAACAGTTCCATCACAACAAAGAGCTGCATACTTAAGAAGATTTGTTATTTCAACTGAATTATCTTGCTCTATATTCTCTTCACTTTCAGCGCCATCAGCATATGCTTTTACCAAAGTCATTCTATTTTGCGTAAGAGTTCCTGTTTTGTCGGAGCATATAACCGAAGCACTTCCCAAAGTTTCAACTGCTGGTAAACGTCTTATAAGAGCATTTCGCTTAACCATTCGCTGAACCCCGATAGACAGTACAATAGTAACTATAACGGGAAGTCCCTCAGGGATTGCAGAAACAGCCAGAGATACTGCAATCATAAAAATTTCAAGCACATGTATTCCGTTTGAAATTCCTACCACAAAGATTATTGCACAGGCAACAATTGCAAGAATACCCAAATATTTGCCAAGCTGAGCAAGTTTTTTCTGCAGAGGAGTTTGTGTATCTTCAGCATCATCTAAAAGATTTGCAATTTTACCCATTTGGGTATTCATTCCTGTAGCCGTAACTACAGCAATTGCTGTTCCGTAGGTTATACTGCAACCTGAAAACACCATATTACTTCTGTCGCCTACAGGTGCATTTTCTTTTATTTCTGCATCAGCATCCTTTTCGGATGGTACAGATTCACCTGTAAGTGCAGATTCTTCACTTTTAAGACTAACACTCTTTAAAAGTCTTGCATCGGCAGGGACAAAATCTCCTGCTTCGAGCTTTATGATATCACCGGGAACAAGCTCACTTGCATCTATAACCTTTTCTTCCCCACTTCTTATAACTCTTGCATGAGGTGCAGACATATTTTTAAGGGCATCAAGTGCTTTTTCTGCCTTGCTTTCCTGAATTACACCCATAAATGCATTTACAATAATTATCAGCATTATAAGAGCAGGTTCAAAAAATTCCTGAGGATTTTTTTCAACGCAAGCTACCGTAAAGGATATAATTGCAGCTGCGATAAGTATAAGAATCATTACGTCCTTAAACTGGTCAATAAATCTCTGTAAATTTGTTTTTTTCTTTTTTTCCTTAAGCTTGTTTTTACCAAACTTTTCCTGTTGTTTTATCACTTGTTCTTCAGTAAGTCCTCTTTCTTCACTTACGCCAAAAGAATCAAGCAATTCTTTTTTTGAGCCGGTATACGGTTCCATAACAGCCTCTCCTTTTGTTTTATTAATATTTTATACAAAAAAATCCCATATATAAGTATTTCTTATACACGGGTTATAATTTAAGTGTTTACTCGTGTACAGCTACAACTTATACATGCGTCTGGCAAATTAAAGCAAGCCAGGCAAGGTTGCCACGATGTTGACTTGCTACAGATTACTCTGCATGCTACTCCCTCATGGGAATTTATTTGTTGGAAATAATTATACCAATTTTTTGATTTTCTGTCAAGTATAAGAAACACAACCACAAAAAACACTTTTATTTGACAAATCATACATTTTACTTTATAATATAGTAGAATTTTTAACAGAAAGGTCGATATTATGAATTTCAAAGAGCTGGCAGGCTTTGTAAATAATATAGAAAAAACATATCATGTTCCTTGTTACGATATTTGTATGTATCATCAGGGTACAAGAGTTTTCCGTAAAAAGAAAAACTCCCATGATTTTCCAAGAACATTTAAAGGATTAAGAAAAAATCTTTATTTTATGCATTCAGGAGCAAAACTTATGTGCTGTGTTGCCTTAATGCAGTTAGTAGAAAAAAATAAGCTTTCTCTTGATACACCCATATCATCTTTTGCAGAAAACTTTGACAGTGAAGCAACTGTTAAAGATATGATTTTTGAATACAGCAGAACACTTGATTATGAGCGTGATGATTTCGGATTTGAAAATGTAAGCAAAATAATTGAAAAGGCTTCAGGAATTTCATTTAACGATTATATGGAAAAGAATATTTTAAATCCTCTTAAAATGAAATCAACCTCATTTGTTCTTTCCGAAAAAAACAAGAAGAAAATTGCAGTTCAATATGTTTTTAATTCCAAAACATCAGAAATTACAGAATCAAATAACAGTATCTATGAGCTTTATAACAAAAATAAAGGATGTCTTATTACTACTGTTGACGATTACGCACTCTTTTGTGAAGCTCTTGCTGGTGGCAAAAAGCATAAACTCTTATCAAAAGAAAATACATTGCTTCTTATAGATAAGCTTATCTATAAGGAAACAAAAAAAGACGGTGCATTTGTTTGTATGGGCTACAATGGAGGACTTGTGCTTGTAGATGTTAAAAAACATATTACTATAGTTTACGGTCAGCACCTCCAGAATATACCTGTAAGTCAGCTTGAAATGTACCCCACCCTCAGAAAACTTGCCTACGAAGCAGTAGGTAAAGACACATGGACAAAGGATTATAAGACCGCATAAAGTGAGATAGGAAAAAATGGGAATGTAAAAAAAGTTTATAAACGCAAAAAGGCTAAAATAAAGGATAACTTAAAAAAATAAACTTGCTAAAACTTATAAAACATATAAGACTTAAGCAGTTGCGTTAATATCCGAACCCGTTTTGGGAACGTGTTTTTACGCTACTGCATTGTTAAAATACTCGCAAATGCGTCAGCATTTACTGCGTTTTTGCCTCACATTAACGCAAAAACACAGTTCCTAAAATTCTT
>JAZNWH010000074.1:0-23567 GCA_045593265.1 Clostridia bacterium
AAAAAAGAAAATCGTTCCCATGCAGGACAGCACCAAAATCCACAGTATTATTTTCTTTATCATACGTATCACCTATTGTAAATATCATACTCTTTTTCGGCTAAAAAGTCAACCAAAGCTTTTTGACATATTGAAATAAAATTCCACATTTTGGGGACAGTCCCCAAAATGTGGAATTTTGTTTCATTTTTTTACCATATAGGAAACCTGCGTAAAATTAAAGCGGGGATTATTAACTTAATGATATTGCTTTTTTTACATTCCCATTTTTATTATTTCAAAAGTTCATATGTTTCTTCTTCTATAATATCGTTGTATGTTATAAGAGCTTTGTTTTGTTTGTAAACTTCCTCAGAAAATTCAAATTCCTTATATGTGTATTCCATAGTGGCAGGAATTGGGTAAGTTATACTTGTAATATTATCGTGTTCATCATACGTGAAAGACATGGTTGCATTGGAAGTGTTTGTTTTACTGATTACACGTTTTTTATCATCATAAGTATAATTAATCACGTCGAAAATCATATCTTTTTTCTGAATTGTTTTGTCTTCGTTGTAGTGATAGAATGTATAATATCTTTCTCCGGTCGGTGTAGAAATCATTTCACTTAAAATTCTGTTCCATGAATATTCGTAATCAACACGGTCTCCGTTAGAGTAAATTTCACTTATGACTTTCTTTCCTTTGTAGTTGTATTCTGTTGTAACGCCAGAAGTATTTTTGGAAGAAACAAGCTTTCCTCTTTTGTAGGTGTAGCTTTCTGTTGTGCCGTCGTCATATATTTTTTCGATAACATCAAAATCGTCATTGAAACGAAGTGTTTTTTTTGTGTTTTCATTTTTGTTTTCAACAGTTACAGTTTTGAAATCATCAGAGTAGTTATATACATATCTGTCCTTGCCGTTTTCAGTAATCGATGCAAGTCTGCCGTCGCTGTTGTAAATATATTCAAGGTGAGCGTTTTCCATACCCAAAGTTGAATAGTCAGCCTCCGTAACGGTATACATCTTTTCAGGTAATAAGCAAATAGCTGATACTAAAATAATTATTATAAATAAGGGTATTAAAAATACAAAAAGCTTTTTAAAGCTCTTTTTCTTTTGTGGTGTAGCGGTGTTTTCCATTGTTAATCCTCGAATCTGATGTTTTTGAGAAGATTGTCAATATCTTCTTTCAGGGGTGGGAGAGTGCCTTCAGTAAGACAGGCAGCACTTCCAAAGGCTACTGCATGTTTTACACATTCTTCAGGACTTAGTCCCTGGGAATAAGCATATATAAAGCCGGAAACAGATGAGTCGCCTGCGCCGATGGTGGAAACAACATTTATTTTAGGTGAAATTACAGAGAAGCATTTGTTTTTTCCGGCATATGCAATGCCTTGTTTTCCCATACTTATCAGTACATTATCAATACCTTCGTTGTGAATAATTTTTGCAATTTCCTGTGCTTCTGCAAGAGTATGACATTCTCTGAAAAATTTACCTATTTCTTCTTCGTTGGGTTTTATAAGCCATGGGCCTACTTTTGTAAGCATATCAAGAGAGAAAGAATTTGAATCAATTACAAGCTTAGCTCCTTTATCCTTGATGTTCTTACAAAATTCAAAAACAGCATCTGTTGAAAGTCCTTTGGGAAGTCGCCCTGTAAGTGTTACAATTGCGTTATCGTCGCAGCTGCTGTAAATTTTTTCTCCTATCTGTGCGAGCTGCTCATCATTTAAAAAGAAATTATCAAGACTTATTTTTGTTTCAGGATTAATGTCAGAATGAATTGTGATATTTTCGCGAATTTTTCCATCTGCATATATTGGTGTATATGGAATTAACATAATTTGTTCAAATTTTTCTGCGTTTTCATTGCCCAATACTATTATATTTTCACATTCTTTTCCGTAGGTTCTTAACGCTTTTGCTATATTAACGCCTTTTCCACCCGGCTGAGTACTTACATAATCGGCATAATTTTCGGTAAAAGGAACAAAACCTTTTACCGTATAATGTGTATCAAAAGCAGGATTGAGTGTAAGAGTTATAATTTTCATTTTGCAACTCCTCTTTAATTATTTTAAATTCAATTTATTATATCATAAAATATATACATTTTCAATTGAAAATAATGAAAAATAATTATATTATGGTAAAAATTCAAAAAAATAGCAAAAACTCTTGACAAAACATAATTTGCAGTAGTATAATATAATTCTACTATTATGTAAATTGGTGTTATATGCCTTTAAAACAGGTGATTTGGCTTAATAAAGCCTGTTACGGTGGCAAGGGTGGTTGCATTCATATCTGGAGCGGAAAGTGTTTTATTAACTCTTTCATTATGTTCAGGATGTACGTTATGCATCAATGGCATTAAAGTTCTTACAAGTCTTTGAAAAGAGTTTCTTCATTATAATATATCTTTTCAAAGCAAAATATGAAAATGAGGTGAGTTTATTTTATGATGCCGCATCAGATTAAGTTAGGCAAGAACACAAGAATGAGCTATTCTAAAATCAACGAAGCTTCTGAAATGCCGAATCTTATTGCTGTACAAAAGGATTCATACAAATGGTTTCTTCAGGAAGGATTAAAAGAGGTTCTTGAAGATATTTCTCCTATCACAAACTTCTCAAGTAAAGAAGAGCAGGAGAAAAACTGTGCATGGTTCCTTTCGGAAGAAACATTCAGTAAGGTGTTTACCAAAGCTAAGATTGATGATTTTTCAGAAAAGCTTGTTTTGGAGTTTGTTGACTATTCTCTTGATGAAACAACCAAATACCCATTAGAAGAATGTAAAGAAAGAGAAGCAACTTATGCTGCTCCCTTAAGAGTAAAGGTAAGACTTATAAATAAGGATACCGAAGAAATTAAGGAACAGGAAATTTTCCTTGGTGATTTTCCTCTTATGACAGATCAGGGTACTTTTGTGTACAATGGTGCAGAAAGAGTTATCGTCAGCCAATTGGTAAAATCTCCGGGTCTTTATTATGATTCTTCATATGATAAGGCAGGTTATATGCTTTTCAATTCAACCATTATTCCTAACAGAGGTGCATGGATTGAATATGAAACAGATTCTAATAATATTTTCTCTGTAAAAATTGACAGAACAAGAAAACTTCCTGTTACTGTATTGATAAAAGCTCTTGGTCTTGAAGATGCAGACAGAATTACTGAAGTATTCGGTGAAGAAGAAATCCTTCTTAATACTTTAAGTAAAGATACTACAAGAGGTACTGAAGATGCTCTTGAAGAAATTTACAAAAGATTAAGACCTGGCGAACCGGCAACACTTGAAGGTGCTGCAAAGTTAATCGGTTCACTCTTCTTTGATGCTAAGCGTTACGACCTTGCAAGAGTCGGAAGATATAAGTTTAATAAAAAGCTTGCACTTTCCGACAGAATTGTAGGAAAGGTTTTAAAAGAAGATGTAGTAAGTGCTGTTACAGGTGAAATCATCTTAAATGCAGGTGATAAGATTGACGCATCACATTGTGAACTTTTGGAAGAAAACGGTGTAAACAGAGTTGTTCTTGATGTTAATGACAGAAGTGTAGTTGTATTTTCAAATGGTACTGTAGATGCTAAATACTTCCTTGATTTCGCTCCTGAAGAAGTTGGAATTAACGAAAAGGTAAGATTTTCTGCATTGATGGAAATCATCGAAAACAACGAAGGTGATGAAGAAGAATTAAAGAGAGAACTCCGTAACAATTTAGAGTTCCTTATTCCAAAACACATTACTGTTGAAGATATTCTTTGTTCTGTTAACTATATGCTCAATATGCAGTATGGTCTTGGTTCAACTGATAATATTGACCATCTCGGTAACAGAAGACTCCGTGCAGTAGGCGAGCTTCTTCAGAATCAGTTCAGACTTGGTTTTTCAAGAATGGAAAGAGTTGTAAAGGAAAGAATGTCAACACAGGATCTTGATGTTCTCACACCACAGACTCTTATTAATACCCGACCTGTTGCAGCTGCAATTAAAGAATTTTTCGGTTCTTCACAGTTGTCGCAGTTTATGGATCAGCCTAATCCATTGGCTGAACTTACTCACAAAAGAAGACTTTCAGCATTAGGTCCCGGTGGTTTGTCCAGAGACAGAGCAAGTTTTGAGGTTCGAGACGTACATTACTCCCACTACGGAAGAATGTGTCCTATCGAGACACCTGAAGGTCCTAACATCGGTCTTATTAACTCTCTTTCAACTTATGCAAAGGTAAATACCTATGGATTTATCGAAGCTCCATACAGAGTTGTAAAGCATGAAAATGGCGAGACAGTTGTAACTGATGAGATTGTATACATTACAGCAGATGTTGAAGATGGCAAAGTTGTTGCTCAGGCAACTGAACCATTGGATGAAAACAATAAATTTGTAAACAAGAAGATTATTGCAAGAAAACAGGACGATATGATTGAGGTTACAGCCGATAAGATTGATTATATGGATGTTTCTCCACGTCAGGTAGTTTCCGTTGCTACAGCAATGATTCCTTTCCTTGAAAACGACGACGCATCCCGTGCACTTATGGGTTCTAACATGCAACGTCAGGCAGTTCCGCTTATCAAGGCAGAATCTCCTATTATCGGTACAGGTATGGAATACAGAGCGGCTATGGACTCGGGTGTTGTAGTTGTAGCTAAAGAAGATTGTACTGTATTAAAGGTTGCATCTGATTGTGTTGTAGTTCGAGAAGAACCTACAGGCGAAATCAGAAAGTATAATATATTGAAATTCACACGTTCAAACCAGGGTACCTGTATCAACCAGAGACCTGTTGTAACTGAAGGTGATTTCGTTAAAAAAGGCGAAATTATTGCCGATGGTCCTTCAACAGAAAATGGTGAAATCGGTCTTGGTAAGAATATCCTGATAGGATTTATGACCTGGGAAGGTTATAACTACGAGGATGCTATTCTTCTTAATGAAAAGCTTGTAAAAGAAGATACACTTACTTCAATTCATATCGAAGAATATGAAACAGATTCAAGAGATACTAAATTAGGTCCTGAAGAAATCACAAGAGATATTCCTAACGTTGGTGATGATGCTCTCCGTGATCTGGACGAAAGAGGTATTATCAGAATTGGTGCTGAAGTTCATTCAGGCGATATCCTTGTAGGCAAGGTAACACCTAAGGGTGAAACTGAACTTACAGCAGAAGAACGACTTCTCCGTGCTATATTTGGTGAAAAGGCAAGGGAAGTAAGAGATACATCACTTAGAGTTCCTCATGGTGAAGCAGGTATCATTGTTGACGTAAAAGTGTTTACAAGAGAAAATGGTGATGAACTTGCTCCGGGCGTAAATCAGGTAATCAGATGTTATATTGCACAGAAGAGAAAAATCTCTGTTGGTGATAAGATGGCAGGACGTCATGGTAATAAGGGTGTTGTTTCCAGAATTCTTCCTGAAGAAGATATGCCTTTCCTTCCTGACGGTACACCATTGCAGATAGTTCTTAATCCTTTGGGCGTACCTTCCCGTATGAATATCGGTCAGGTTATGGAAGTTCATTTAGGACTTGCTGCAAAAGCACTTGGATGGAAAATTGCAACTCCTGTATTCGATGGTGCCTGTGAAGAAGATATTCAGGAGGCACTTGAAAAAGCAGGTTATGACAAGAGTGGTAAAACAGTTCTTTACGATGGAAGAACAGGTGAAGCTTTTGATAACCCTGTTACAGTAGGTTATATGTATATGTTAAAGCTCCATCACCTTGTTGATGATAAGATTCATGCACGTTCAACAGGTCCTTATTCACTTGTAACTCAGCAGCCACTTGGTGGTAAAGCTCAGTTTGGTGGACAGAGATTTGGTGAAATGGAAGTTTGGGCATTGGAAGCTTATGGTGCTGCTTATACACTTCAGGAAATCCTTACAATTAAGTCCGATGATGTTGTGGGTCGTGTAAAGACTTACGAATCAATTGTTAAAGGTCTTAATGTACCTAAACCGGGTGTGCCTGAATCATTCAAGGTGTTAATCAAGGAACTTCAGAGCTTGTGTCTTGATGTTAAAGTTCTTGACGAAAATGGTGATGAAATTGATCTTCGTGAATACGACGACGATATTGATGCACCTGAAGTAACACCTGAAATACTTGATGAAATCAAGAAGAGTGCAGAACTTAATCAGCAGTCAGAAGAAGTATTGGATGATATCGAAGAAGATGAGGACGATATTTTTGATGCGAAGCTTGTGTTTGACGGCGGACTCGATGTTATCGACCCTGATGAAGAATAATCTTTGATTTGATATTACCGCTATTATCAGAAAGGACTGATTTTATGGAAAACGAAAAGACTACGGAAAAGTATTCTTTTGATGCTATAAAAATCGGCTTAGCTTCACCGGATGACATAAGAAACTGGTCAAGAGGCGAAGTTAAAAAGCCTGAAACAATAAATTACAGAACTTTGAAACCTGAACGAGACGGACTTTTCTGCGAAAAGATTTTCGGACCTATGAAGGACTGGGAATGTTACTGTGGAAAGTATAAGAGAATACGTTATAAAGGTATTGTCTGCGACAAGTGTGGTGTTGAAGTTACAAAAGCAAAAGTAAGAAGAGAGAGAATGGGTCATATAGAACTTGCTGCTCCTGTTTCTCACATTTGGTATTTCAAGGGAATTCCATCAAGAATGGGAATACTTCTTGAAATGTCTCCAAGAGACCTGGAAAAAGTTTTATATTTTGCTGCATATGTGGTAATTGATCCCGGTAAAACTCCTCTTGCAAAACGTCAGCTTTTAAGTGAAGCTGAATACAGAGAAGCATACGAAAAATTCGGTGTAAAATTCAGAGCAGGTATGGGTGCGGAATCCATTAAGGAACTTCTTCAGGATCTTGATCTTGATGCACTTTCCGTACAGCTTAAAGAAGAATTTGCAGATGCAACAAGACAGAAGAAATTAAAAATCATGAAACGTCTTGAGGTTGTTGAAGCTTTCAGACAGTCGGGCAATAAGCCGGAATGGATGATTCTTGATGCAATTCCTGTAATTCCTCCTGATATCAGACCTATGGTTCAGCTTGACGGTGGAAGATTTGCAACAAGCGACCTTAATGATTTGTACAGAAGAGTTCTTAACAGAAATAACAGACTTGCGAAGTTACTTGAGTTAAACGCTCCTGAAATTATTGTTCGTAATGAAAAAAGAATGCTTCAGGAAGCTGTTGATGCTTTGATTGATAACGGCAGAAGAGGTCGTTCAGTAACAGGCCCTGGCAACCGTGCACTTAAGTCATTGTCAGATATGCTTAAAGGTAAGCAGGGTCGTTTCAGACAAAATCTTCTCGGTAAGCGTGTTGACTATTCCGGACGTTCTGTTATCGTTGTAGGACCTGATCTTAAAATATATCAGTGTGGTTTGCCTAAAGAAATGGCTATCGAACTTTTCAAGCCTTTTGTAATGAAAAAGCTTGTTAAGAGTGGACTCGCACTTAATATTAAAAATGCAAAACGAATGGTTGAAAGAGTTAAACCTGAAGTTTGGGAAGTTTTAGAAGATGTTATTAAAGAACATCCTGTTCTTCTTAACCGTGCTCCTACACTTCACAGACTTGGTATTCAGGC
Source organism: Clostridia bacterium (assembly GCA_045593265.1). Lineage (GTDB taxonomy): Bacteria > Bacillota > Clostridia > RGIG6154 > RGIG6154 > RGIG8497. The sequence goes on from JAZNWH010000074.1 coordinate 7,580, forward strand.
ATTCGAACCTGTTCTTGTTGAAGGCAGAGCATTAAAACTTCATCCGTTGGTATGTACAGCTTATAACGCTGACTTCGACGGAGACCAGATGGCTATTCACTTACCACTTTCAGCAGAAGCACAGGCAGAAGCAAGATTTTTAATGCTTTCAGCAAACAATCTTCTTAAGCCTCAGGATGGTAAGCCTGTAACTGTACCAACACAGGATATGATTTTAGGTGCTTACTACCTTACACTTGCAAAGCCTAAGGAAGTCAGAATTTTAGAACCTGGTGATACAAGCTTTGAAGCAGGTCAGGTAGTTGACTATATTGGTTTTGATTCTGAAAACGGGCTTGAAAGAATTAATGCAAGACTTGTTCAGAAAGGTAAGACCCCTGCTACATTCACAGAAGAAGGCTTATTTGAAGGTGAAATGGGCGAAGGTCATGCTTTCATGTCTGAAGATGAAGCAACTCATGCGTACTATACTGGTTCGTTAGGGTTACATGCACCGATTAAAGTAAGAATGTCTAAGGAAATTGAAGGATATAAAGTTACTGAACTTATATCAACAACTGTCGGCAGACTTATATATAATGAAAATATCCCACAGGATATTGGCTTTGTAGACAGAAACGTGCAGCTTAATGAACTTATCGAAGCTGAAGCAAAAGCAGATGCAGCTAAAGCTCTTTACGAAAAAGAAGGCACTGATGTACTCTATGACGAATATATGGCAGCCAAGAAAGCTCTTTATGATTTGAAATACAGAGTTTTAGGTCCTGAAATTGATTTCCTTACAGGTAAAAAGCAACTTGGTAAGATTGTTGATAAATGTATTAAAGCTCATGGTACAGCAGAAGCTGCCGAAACACTTGATAAAATTAAGGCTATCGGCTATAAATTCTCAACAAAAGGTTCAATCACAATTTCAGTTTCTGATATTCTTGTGCTTGATGAAAAGGAAGAATTTATCAATAATGCTGAAGAAAAGATTGAAAAGATTACAAAGCAGTACAGACGAGGCTTAATTGATGACGAACAGCGTCATGATTTGATAGTTCAGGAATGGATGGATACTAACGAGTTAATCGGTCAGGCTATCCTTAAAAACCTTGATAAGTATAACCCAATCTTTATGATGGCAGACTCTGGTGCCCGTGGTAGTATCAGCCAGATAAGACAGCTTTCAGGTATGCGTGGCGTTATGGGTAAAACAGACGGTGGTGCAATGGAAGTACCTATTAAGGCTAACTTCCGTGAAGGTCTTTCAGTGCTTGAATTCTTCTCATCATCTCACGGTACAAGAAAGGGTCTTGCGGATACAGCTTTAAGAACTGCTGACTCTGGTTATCTTACACGTCGTCTTGTTGATGTATCTCAGGATGTTATTGTAAGAAGTCTTGATTGTGGTACTGAGGACTATGTAATTCTCAGAGAAATCAAAGACGGTAACGCTGTTTTAGAGCCTCTTGAAGAAAGACTTTTAGGCAGAACAGCTGCTGAAGACGTTATTAATCCTTCAACAGGTGAAATAATCGTTGCTAAAGGCGATCTTATGGATGAAACTATTGCAGGCAGAATTGTTGCTGCAGGGGTTGAAGAGGTTAAAGCACGTTCAGTTCTTACTTGTCGTGCAAAGGTTGGAATTTGTGCTAAGTGTTATGGTACAAACCTTGCTCTCGGTAAACTTGTTAATGTGGGTGAAGCGGTAGGTATCATTGCTGCTCAGTCAATCGGTGAACCGGGTACACAGCTTACAATGAGAACATTCCATACCGGTGGTGCCGCTTCAGGCGACGATATTACTCAGGGTCTTCCCCGTGTAACTGAACTTTTCGAAGCAAGAAAGCCAAAGGGTGTTGCAATTATTTCTGAAATTGCAGGTAAGGTTCACATTGATGAAACTAAAAAACCTCGTGAAATTACAGTTTCTAATGATGATGAAGATAAGGTATATGCTATACCATTCAACTCAAGAATTAAAGTAATTGAGGATGAAGTTATCAATGCAGGTGATCCATTAACGGATGGTCCTATCAACCCACATGACCTTCTCGAAATTGTTGGTTCTGATGCAGTATTTGCATATATAACCAAGGAAGTTCAGAAGGTATATCGTATGACCGGTGTTGATATCAACGATAAGCATATCGAAATTATTGTTCGTCAGATGATGAAGAAGGTAAGAATTGAAGAACCGGGAGATACAAACTTCCTTGCAGGTTCACTTTATGACCATCTTGAAGTTAAACGTGAAAATGAAAGAATAACTCAGGAAGGCGGAAAACCTGCTGAATTTGTTCAGGAACTTCTTGGTATTACCAAAGCATCACTTGCAACAGACTCATTCCTTTCTGCAGCATCTTTCCAGGAAACGACAAGAGTTCTTACGGAAGCTGCAATTAAAGGAAAGGTTGACCCACTTGTTGGTCTTAAAGAAAATGTTATTATCGGTAAGCTTATTCCTGCCGGTACAGGTATTGAAAAATACCATGAGGTAGAGGTTAAGCCTATGGGTTCTAATTTAATTACTGATGAAAACGGTGAAGTTTTAACTGCTGAAGAAGTAAATGAATTACTGAACATAGATGATAACGAATAATAAGTAGTTATAAGACAGGTGTAAATTGTTTTTACACCTGTCTTTTAATAAAAATGAAAAATATACTTGACAAACGAAAATTGTTTTGTTATAATTTACTTTGTGCGATAATGTTTAAAGGGGTAACTATGCTCTTTTTTATGGTATCGCAAATAAATACACGGAGGTGAAAAAATGCCAACATTTAACCAGTTAGTAAGAAAAGGTCGTGAAACTTCTGTAAAGAAATCTACAGCTCCTGCTCTTTTAAGAGGATTTAACTCAATTAAGAAGGAAGTTGTTAATCAGAATTCTCCACAGAAGAGAGGTGTTTGTACTAACGTAAAGACAATGACACCTAAAAAGCCTAACTCTGCATTAAGAAAGATTGCCAGAGTAAGATTGTCAAACGGGGTTGAAGTAACTTCATACATTCCCGGTATCGGACATAACTTACAGGAGCACTCTGTAGTATTAATCAGAGGCGGAAGAGTAAAAGACCTTCCTGGTGTACGTTACCACATTATCAGAGGTACACTTGATACTTCAGGTGTTGCTAACAGAAACCAGTCAAGATCTAAGTACGGTGCAAAGAGACCTAAGAAGAAATAATTGACTTTCAGGTCGCATCAAAAATTGAAAGGTTAGTGCGTGTTTGGCATTTTTATATAAATTGTAACAATGCCGATTAGCACGACGGTTTGAAATACAGCCGAGTACCTGTGATTTTTTATCACTATAAAGGAGGGAAGAAAAGTGCCAAGAAGAGGCTTTGTTGCAAAAAGAGAAGTTATGCCTGATCCAATGTATAATTCAGTTGTTGTTACAAGACTTATCAACAACATTATGCTTGATGGTAAGAAAGGTGTAGCTCAGAAAATTGTTTATGATGCATTTGACATCATTAAGGAAAAGACAGGCAGAGATGCTTTGGAAGTATTTGAAGAAGCTATGAATAATATCATGCCTGTACTCGAAGTTAAAGCTCGTAGAGTTGGTGGTGCTACTTATCAGGTTCCAATGGAAGTTAGACCTGAAAGAAGACAGACTCTCGGTTTAAGATGGCTTACAACATATTCAAGAGGCAGAAACGAGAAAACAATGCGTGAAAGACTCGCAAACGAATTACTCGACGCTCTTAATAATACAGGTAGTGCCGTTAAGAAGAAAGAAGATACTCATAAGATGGCTGAAGCAAATAAAGCATTTGCTCACTATCGTTGGTAGTATTAAATTAATGCAATTTTGTTAAACTACAATATATATTATCTTTGAAAGGAGGAAATATTATGGGTAGAGAGTATTCATTACAGAATACAAGAAATATCGGTATCATGGCTCATATCGATGCCGGTAAAACAACTACTACAGAAAGAATTTTGTACTATACAGGTATTAACCATAAGCTTGGTGAAACACATGATGGTACTGCAACAATGGACTGGATGGTTCAGGAGCAGGAACGTGGTATTACCATTACATCTGCTGCTACAACATGTTTCTGGAGCGGTTCAACACCAAATAAGTATCCAAAGACAAGAATCAATATCATCGATACTCCTGGACACGTTGACTTTACAGTAGAAGTTCAGCGTTCACTCAGTGTTCTTGACGGTTCTGTTACAGTTATGTGTGCTAAGGGCGGTGTAGAACCACAGTCTGAAACAGTTTGGAGACAGGCTGATGACTATAAGGTACCAAGAATGATCTATGTAAATAAGATGGATATTATGGGTGCCGATTTCTACAATGTAGAAAATATGGTTAAAGACAGATTAAAAGCTAACGGTGTACCCATTCAGCTTCCTATCGGTGCCGAAGATGAATTTACAGGTATCATTGACCTTATGACAATGAAAGCTGAAATTTATTATGATGAAATGGGTATGAAATACGGTGAGGAAGAAATTCCTGCTGATATGCTTGATAAAGCAGAAGAGTACAGAGCAAAGATGGTTGAAGCTATCGCTGAAACAGATGAAGAACTTATGATGAAATATCTTGAGGGTGAAGAAATTTCTGTTGATGAACTTAAAACTGCTTTAAGAAAAGCTACAATCGCTAACGAAATCGTTCCAATGCTTTGTGGTACTTCATACAGAAATAAAGGTGTTCAGCTGCTTCTTGATGCTGTTATCGATTATATGCCTGCACCAACAGACATTGATAACATTAAAGGTGTAATTCCTGAAACAGAAGAAGCTGATGAAAGACCTTCATCAGACGATGCACCATTTGCAGCACTTGCGTTTAAGATTGCAACTGACCCATTTGTAGGTAAGATTTGCTTCTTCAGAGTTTACTCTGGTATCGCAACTGCAGGTTCATATGTTCTTAATTCATGTAAGGGTAACAAGGAAAGACTTGGTAGACTCTTACAGATGCATTCAAATCACAGAGAAGATATCGAACAGGTATATTCAGGTGATATCGCAGCAGTTGTAGGCTTAAAGAATACAACAACAGGTGATACGCTTTGTGATGAAAAGCATCCTATTATTCTTGAATCAATGGAATTCCCTGAACCTGTTATCAGCGTTGCTATTGAACCTAAGACAAAAGCTGGTCAGGAAAAGATGGGTATTGCACTTTCAAAACTTGCTGAAGAAGACCCAACATTTAAAACATACACAAACGAGGAAACAGGTCAGACAATTATTTCAGGTATGGGTGAATTACACCTTGAAATTATCGTAGACAGACTCTTCCGTGAATATAAGGTTGAAGCAAATGTTGGTGCTCCTCAGGTTTCATACAAAGAAACAATTACACAGACTGTTGAAATCGAACATAAATATGCTCGTCAGTCAGGTGGTAAGGGTCAGTATGGTCATGTTAAGATGATTATGGAACCATTGGAAGCAGGTACAGGTTACGAATTTGTTAACGAAGTTGTCGGTGGTGCTATTCCTAAGGAATATATTCCTGCTGTAGACGCAGGTATCCAGGGTGCAATGCAGACTGGTACAATCGCAGGTTACAACGTAGTAGACGTTCGTTGCAGACTTATTGATGGTTCATACCACGAAGTTGACTCATCTGAAATGGCATTTAAGATTGCTGCTTCAATGGCATTTAAAGATGGTATGAAGAAAGCAAATCCTGTTCTTCTTGAACCTATTATGCAAGTTGATATCATTGTTCCTGAAGAATATATGGGCGATGTTATGGGTGATGTTAACTCAAGAAGAGGACAGATTTCAGGTATGGAAGCAAGAAATGGTGCACAGGCTATCAGTGCAAAGGTTCCACTTTCAGAAATGTTCGGTTATGCTACAGACCTTCGTTCTAAAACACAGGGTAGAGGTCAGTACACAATGCAGCCAAGCCACTTTGACCCTGTTCCAAAGAGCATCTTAGAAAAGATTGTTTCTGAAAGAACAAAGAATGCATAAAAAAGGCTTGCAATTTTATGAAAAATAGTTTATACTGTTAGAGTAACTAAACAGTAAAAAATAAGGAGGAAATTTACAATGGCTAAGGAAAAATTCGAAAGAAGTAAACCCCATGTTAACATTGGTACAATCGGCCACGTTGACCATGGTAAAACAACATTAACTGCAGCTATTACAAAAGTATTAGCTTTAGAAGGAAAGGCTCAGTACGAAGCTTACGATATGATCGATAAGGCTCCGGAAGAAAGAGAAAGAGGTATCACTATCTCTACAGCTCACGTTGAATACGAAACAGAAAACAGACACTATGCACACGTTGACTGCCCTGGACATGCTGACTATGTTAAGAACATGATCACAGGTGCTGCTCAGATGGACGGTGCTATCCTCGTAGTATCATCAGCTGATGGTCCTATGCCTCAGACAAGAGAACACATCCTTCTCGCAAGACAGGTTGTCGTTCCTTACATCGTAGTATTTATGAACAAAGTTGACCAGGTTGACGATCCAGAATTACTCGAACTCGTTGAAATGGAAATCAGAGAACTCTTATCAGAATATGAATTCCCTGGTGATGATATTCCGATCGTTAAGGGTTCAGGTCTTCAGGTTCTCGAATGTACATCAGATGACCAGAATGCTCCTGAATATGCACCTATTCTTGAACTTATGGCTGCTGTTGACTCTTACATCCCAACACCTGAAAGAAAGGCTGACTTACCATTCCTTATGCCTGTAGAAGATGTATTCTCAATCACAGGCCGTGGTACAGTTGCTACAGGTAGAGTTGAAAGAGGACAGATTTCAGTTAACGAAGAAGTTGAAATCGTTGGTATCGCAGAAGAATCAAGAAAAGTTGTTGTTACAGGTCTTGAAATGTTCAGAAAGCTTCTTGACTATGCTGAAGCAGGCGACAACGTTGGTGTACTCTTAAGAGGTGTTCAGAGAAACGAAATCGAAAGAGGACAGGTTCTTGCTAAACCAGGTTCAATCAACCCACACAAGAAATTTACAGGTCAGGTTTACGTATTAACCAAAGAAGAAGGTGGACGTCATACTCCATTCTTCAACAACTACAGACCACAGTTCTATTTCAGAACAACTGACGTTACAGGTGTTATCAGTCTTCCAGAAGGCACAGAAATGTGTATGCCTGGTGATAACGTTGTTATGGACGTTGAACTTATTACACCTATCGCTATTGAAGAAGGTTTAAGATTCGCTATCCGTGAAGGTGGTAGAACAGTAGGTTCAGGTGTTGTTACAAAGATTAACGAATAATCTTAATAATTACACAAATTAAAAGGCTGAGTTTGACTCAGCCTTTTTTATGTCGTGTTTTATGATGTTAAAACAGGCATAGCTGTTTAGCTATGCCTGAAATTTTTAATTATTATACGTTAAATCTGAAAAGAATAATATCTCCGTCTTTAACTATATATTCCTTGCCTTCAGAACGAACCAATCCTTTTTCTTTGGCAGCTACCATATTACCGTTGGCAATAAGGTCATTGTAATGAATAACTTCAGCACGAATAAAGCCTCTCTCAAAGTCTGTGTGAATTTTGCCTGCGGCCTGTGGTGCTTTTGTACCATTTTTAATAGTCCATGCTCTTGTTTCATCTTCACCTGATGTAAGATAACTAATTAAACCAAGTAAAGAATAGCTTTTTGTTATAAGTCTGTCAAGACCTGATTGAGATAAGTTTAATTCGCTTAGGAATAAAGCTTTTTCATCAGCATCAAGAGTAGAAATATCTTCTTCAATCTTTGCAGAAATAGGGAGAAGTTCAGCCCCTTCGTTTTCAGCTACTTTATTAAGCTCTGCAACCATGATGTTGTTGTCGATGCCATTAACAAAATCATCTTCTGATACATTTGCAGCATAAATAACAGGCTTAATTGTAAGCATATCTACATCACGGATAAGTTCTTTTTCTTCATCTGTAAATTCAATTGTTCTTGCACTTTTTCCACTTTCTAAAGTCTCTTTTATTTTTTCAAGAACCTCAATTTCGGCTAAAAATTTCTTATCTCCTGATTTTGACATCTTTCTTGCTTTGTCAATTCTTTTTTCTATAAGCTCCAAATCTGCAAATATCAGCTCAAGGTTAATTGTTTCCACATCACGTATTGCATCAACATTTCCTTCAACATGAATTATGTTTGAGTCTTCGAAGCAACGTACCACATGAATAATTGCATCAACTTCACGGATATGTGATAAAAACTTGTTGCCTAATCCTTCACCTCTGCTTGCACCCTTTACAAGACCTGCAATATCAACAAATTCGATTGTTGCAGGTGTGATTTTAGCAGAATTATACATTTTTCCAAGAACATCTATTCTTTCATCGGGAACATTAACTATTCCCACATTTGGTTCAATTGTACAAAAAGGATAATTTGCCGATTGTGCTCCTGCTTTTGTAATTGCATTAAATAATGTACTCTTACCTACATTTGGCAGTCCAACTATACCTAATTTCATTTGTTTCAAATCTCCTTTATTTTCAAGGGTTTTCAAATTGGCCTGACACCAATTTGACACCATATGATTTAATTTTTCATACCAAATTATTATATCATAACATTGGAGAATAGTCAATTATTGAGTATGCTTTTGTGTGAAATTTGCAGTAAATCTTTTCTAAAGAATGACAAACAGAAAAAATAGTGATATAATGAGTTTAATCATGAAATGATTAAACTCAGCGATATAAATTCCTAACGGAATTTGCGATATACCAAAAGGCGCGATATATCCTGATGGATGCGATATGTGCCTTGCGGCACGAGAAAAGGAATTTATATCATATCGCAACGAAATGAAATGGAATTATATCGCATTTGAGTATAGCGAAAATATATCGCACGAACAAAGTGAGTATATCGCTAATAAAGTGGCATCTAAATCGTTCACTCATTTTATAATTTATATAGAGCCAGAATAATGCAAATTTTGATAATTCACAACACTCTTAAAGGAGGATGAAAAATATGGCTATATTACTTGATCATCAGTTGAGAGAATATATACCACACAATTCCACAAAATTTCCAATAACATATTTTCATGATGAGCTTGTTACTTTGCCTGATTTGACAGGTCCTTTGCATTGGCATCCTGATTTTGAGATTGCAACTGCAGAATGTGGAGTTTTAGATTATCAGGTTGGCGATAGGCATATCATATTGGAAGTAGGAGACAGTATATTTGTTAACGGAAATATACTTCACGGAATAAAACAAGTGTCAGGGGATATTCCTGATCCAATGCCCAATATTGTGTTTTCAAGTACATTAATAGCTCCTGAAACAAGTATCATTTATCAAAAATACATACTGCCTGTTGTTCAGTGTAATTCGTTGCCATTTGTTGTGTTTCGGCATAATGATTGCTCTCACAATGAAATAAACCAATTGATAAAAGATATTTACAGGCAACTGCGTGAGAAAAATGAATGCTATGAATTAGTTGTTCAGCGTAACCTCAATTGTATATTTGAATTTATATCTTGTAATTTTAATAAACTTACCCAAAATGATACGACACGCATACAGATAAATAATCAAATTCGCCTACAAAAAATGCTTACCTATATTTATAAAAACTATGCTCAGTCTGTAACACTTGAGGATATTGCCAAGGCTGCAGATATCAGCCGAAGTGAGGCAGGAAGATGTTTTCGTGCATATATGAACTGTTCTCCTGTTGAAGCACTGATTCAATACAGACTTCAATTAGCACATCAATTATTAAGCGAAAGAACACAAACTCTTCAACAGATTAGTTATGCATGTGGTTTTAATTCGGTAAATTATTTCAGCCGACAGTTCAAAAAAAGATATGGATATGCACCCGGTAAAAATATTAATATGGGTAAATAGTGCTTAAATTTGATGCTTTTGTGGCTTTTGTACGACTTGTTATGATGATATAATTAAGTTAAGAAATTTTTTAACCCGAAAGGAATCATCATGACCAAACGAAAAAATTATAAAAAAACATTGATAGCTTGTTATCTTGGTTTTGTTACACAAGCTATAACTGCTAATTTTGCACCACTCTTGTTTTTAACATTTAAAAGCACATATGGAATTACCCTTGATAAAATTGCTATGATTCCGTTTGTGTTCTACTTAACGCAATTACTTATTGACCTTGCGGCGACTAAATTTGCTGATAAAATAGGATATCGCACCTGTGTTGTTGCCTCTCAATTGTTATCTGCTGTAGGTCTTGTGTTAATGGCAATTTTGCCTGATATACTTCCGGTACCATTTGCAGGAGTTTTAATTTCGGTAGTGCTTTATGCAATAGGAAGTGGACTTGTTGAGGTTTTGCTAAGTCCTATTGTTGAGGCATGTCCTTTTGAAAACAAAGACGGAATGATGAGTCTTCTTCACTCATTTTACTGTTGGGGAGCAATGGGGGTAATTTTTGGTTCTACTCTCTTTTTTGCTGCATTCGGCTTGTCAAATTGGAAAATACTTACTTTCATTTGGGCATTGGTACCATTATATAATACCTTTAATTTTATTAACTGCCCTATAGAACGATTGATTGAAGATGGAAAGAGCATGGAAATTAAAAACCTTTTGAAAACACCTGTCTTTTGTTTGATAATAATACTTATGGTATGTGCAGGTGCAGCAGAAGCGACTATGACTCAATGGACATCGGCGTTTACTGAATCTGCTATCGGAATATCAAAAACTATAGGTGATTTATTGGGCCCGTGTTTATTTGCAATGTTTATGGGTATATCACGTATGTTATATGGGAAATTCAGCGAAAAGCTAAATTTGACTAAAACAATGCTTATTTGCTCAATAGTGTGTGCTGCTTGCTATTTACTGGCTTCATTATCTACACAACCAATTCTTGGACTTGCAGGCTGTACACTCTGTGGTTTAGCTGTAGGTATTATGTGGCCTGGAACCATCAGTATATCATCTCAGAAATGTCCAAGAGGTGGAACTGCAATGTTCGCGTTTTTGGCTTTAGCAGGTGATTTGGGTGCCGCGGTAAGTCCTACTATGGTGGGAAGCATTTCCGAAATAGCAGGCGGAAATTTGAAAACAGGACTGTTTACAGCTACAATTTTCCCTGTTATACTTGTGTGTGGCTTACTTATTTTAAAGATAAAAGCAGAAAAAACAACAATCATATAATAAGTTTAAATTAATTAAACTAAACAGAAGATATAATAAAAGTGGTAGTCCAGACCGGACTGCCACTTTTAGATAGCTGATTTTTATTTTAGAAGCTTGTTATGGTAAAAGTAATAGGGGAAAATAACAAAAATCAATGCACCAATCCAAGCTGCTGGTTCAATATAGTATAATGTGTCAACACCTAACCATATGATTAAAAATTTGCCCATACCTACACGTACGATAAATTCGGCTATACCTGATATCATAGACCAGACGGATATACCTATTGACTGAAGAGCGTTTCTGTATATATGAATTAAATACAGAATTGGTAAAAGCACAAGCATTATAAACATATAACGCCATGCAATTTCCAATGCTTCGATACCACCTGTTTCGTTTATATTAATAAATAGTTTTAATATGTATTTTCCTGTTGGAAGGAGAGTAACAGCAATAATTATTGAAGATATGATGCTTAGCTGTATTCCTGTTCTCAACCCTTGTTTGACACGGGCAATATTACCTGCCCCATAATTTTGAGCCATAAAAGTAGAAAAAGCAGTACCTAAAGAAATAGCAGTTCCTTCTAAAAGTCCATATGTTTTATTCACGGCTGTATAACCTGCTACAAATGTGCTGCCCTGTAAATTAATTGTGGATTGAAGAATTATGCCGCCAAGAGCAATTACTATAAATTCAAGCGCTAAAGGAATACCAAAAAACAGTAAATCTTTTATCAGTTTGTAATCAGGTTTCCACATTTCTTTTTCTATCTTTATATATTGAATTTTTCTGATTTGATACAAGCAGTAAACAAATGAAACAAACTGAGAAAATACTGATGCTAAAGCTGCCCCGAATACACTTAGTTTAAATACTATTACAAACAAAAGGTCAAGACCTACATTTAATAAGGCTGCGATAATCATAGCGTAAAGAGGTGATTTACCATCACCAAATGCTCTTAAAATTGATGAAGCCATATTATATGCGGTTACTATTAATGTTCCGGCTATCATAGTGAAAAGATAAATATTTGCATCATTTATGATATCTGATGGAGTTTTTAAAAGATTAAGCAGGGGACGGGTAGAAACCAATCCTAGAATTGTAAATATTATCCCTATTATTATTGACAATACAGTGGACATTGCAATTGTTTTATTCATATCATAATAGTTTTTATCACCAAAATATCTTGATACAAAGGTTGCAAAAGCTTGAGTTAGTCCACAGACACTCCATAGTATAAGCCAATAGCTCCAATCGGCAGAGCCAACAGCTGCCAAAGCCTTGACGCCCACACCTCTTCCTACTATTGACGCGTCAACAATCATATATAAGTGCTGACCGAGATTAGTCAGAATTAAAGGAAACGCAAAAGTTAAAATTAACTTAAAAGGATTTCCTTTTGTCATATCGGTAGTACGATCCATAATGTTACTCCTTAGAAACTTTCATAAAAAGTTAATTCATCCAAAGGACGAAATTGTGAATGCATATCAAGTGGTTTTGCATCCTTATGAGGATATCCCATCACAAGTAATGCAGCAGGTTCAATTTCATCAGGGATGTTATATTCTTTTTTTAGTGCAAACGGGTCAAAATGCATTACCCAACAACATCCAACTCCTATGTTATGTGCTTCAAGCATCATATGGGTTGCAACTATCGAGGCATCAACAGGCGCAGACAACGCACCATCGTACTTTCTTTCCCAACTTTCGTTTTTATTGTAGCAAATCAACATAGCACAAGGAGCATCAAAATGACATTTTGTACATTTTTTAAGTTTAGCTACAGATTCATCTGTGTTCAAAACAAGAATTCTCTGTGGTTGATTGTTGCAGCCTGTGGGTGCAATATGACCAGCCCAAATTATTTTATCTATTATCTCTTTTTCAAGATGTATGTTTTCAAATTTCCGTACAGAAAAACGCTGCTGTATAAGTTTTTCAAAATCCATATAGTTTACTTCCTTCCTAAAAATCATTATTCTCGAAGTATATTTTATCACAAAGCGTTGTAAAGTTCAATCTAAAATAATGTAGTTGAAGCACTTTTGTTATAACTTAAAAAGTTAAACATCACTGTTATATTTACGGGGGTCTTGAATATAACTTAAGATTGTGATATAATGATTTCAAGCAAAGCTTGAAATCAATGAATTGCCTTCGTCATGAATTGAAATCTGCGATTTCATGAATTGAGCCTGCGGCTCATGAATTACACTTCGTGCATTAAAAGGCAATTCAATTCATGGATCGAAGCGAGAATTCATGGCTTTAGCCAATTCATGACAACAAAGTTGTCAATTCATTAAAAACAAGGTGCATCTTTTCTATCATCTAATTATATAATACAGCAAGTATGTAGTAACTTAAGAAAATTTGTGTAACTAGTGGATTTTTTATATATCGCATATCGGTATGGGGCAGGAACATTGAACATATTTTTGTAAGTAAGGATACTAAATAATACTGTAACAATACGAGGTGTAAATAAAATGAATAATGTATTAAAAATGCATCCAACAGTTTGCGTTGTAGGTAAAACCTATCAGATTAAGATTGTAACCTGGTGTGATTCATTTGTAAGCATCAAAGTTGGCGACAAAACATATTACAATCACAGTAACGGTATAAAAATAGCAAAAGCAGGTGTTCAAAGCTTTACAATACCACAGGAAAAGCTGAATATAGAAAAAGAATATACAGTTATTGCACAGCCTGTAATTGACCGGTGTCCTTACTACCCAAGAACAGGAGAAACAGTTGAAACAAAATATAATTTCAAACCCCTTGAAAAAACAGAAGATATTAATATATATCACTTGGCAGATGTTCACGGTTGGAAAGAACAGTCAGTAGCTGCTGCAAAGTTTTTTGATGAAGAAACAGATTTACTTATCTTGAATGGTGATATAGTAAGTTATTCAAACACAATTAACGATATGCTTCTTTGCTATGAAATAGCATCCGACATAACAGAGGGTACAATTCCCTGCATAATCTCAAGAGGTAACCACGACTTAAGAGGCTACGGTGCAGAGGATTTAGCAAAATATATGCCGGGAGATAACGGAAAATCTTATTATACATTTAAAGTAGGCTGTATCTGGGGAATACTTGTTGATACAGGTGAGGATAAAGCTGACAACTCGGAAGAATACGGTGGAAACATCTGTTGTCATGAATTTCGTTTAGAGCAGGAAGAAATGATAAAAAAGGTAATAGAAAACGCTCAAAACGAGTACGAAGAAGAGGATGTTAAATATAGACTCGTTATTTCTCATGTACCCTTTACATTTAAAAGAAACGGTAAATTTGATATAGAAAGAGATATCTATACAAACTGGTCAAAACTCTTAAAGGATAATGTAAAACCAAACTTTATGCTCTGCGGACATACCCATGACTTTTGCATAAGCGAAAACGGCAGCGAGTATGACGATTTAGGACAACCCTGCACAATAATAGTCGGCTCCGACGTAAATTCCGATACATCGGATGTAACCAACGTAATCGCAGGAGCATTTATAAAGCTTAACAAAAATTTTGCCGACGTAAAATTCAATACACAGAAACAAATAATCGGTGAAGGAAAAGTTGAATTTTAAGTAAAATAAAAGATCCCATATGGTAAAGCACCATATGGGAATTTTTTGTTACATAATAAAAATACGACAAGCGGAAACTTGTCGTATTTTGGCGGAGAAAGAGGGATTTTCCTCTCCGCAATATATTGATGAAATGCGATTAACAAAACACTAAATGTTGTATATGTTTTTGCGTAGTAACAATTTAGTAACAAATTAGTGTTAGAACGATTTACTTTTTTGTCGAAACAGTTAATTTCTTAAGTATATTTTATCACAAATGATACGGGTTGTCTATAGGTTATGATAAATTAATTAATTTTATTTACAGCTTCTTTTTTATCTGTTATATATAGGTGGCCGTAGGTTTTGGTTACTTGTTCTACCGTATCGCCGATAAGGTCGGCAACGACCATGAGGTTTATACCCAGGTGTATCATCATTGACACAAAGGAGTGTCTGAGGTCGTGGATGCGGATGATTTTAACACCTGCTTTATTACAATAATTCTGAAAGGCTCTTGTTACTGTGTTTTCTGCCAATGGCTTTTCTCCACCGAACAGGAAAGGTGATTGGTGATTATAGTTTTTTAATTCGTCAATTACGATTCGGCAAATAGGTATTTCCTGAGTTTTATCTTTTTTAGTAGTTGTTATTTTGTAAGGTGTACCGTCTGTTGTTTTGCGTGTTAAGGATTTATCAAACAGTATTGATGTTTCTTTAATGTCTTCCGGGGTTAGAGCGAACAGCTCGCCCTTTCGTCTGCCGGTGAAAAACATTAAGGTAAAGAGACAATGCCATGTAGGGTTATCTACAACCTTAATGAACTTTTCGAATTCTTCCCGTGTCCAGAAATCCATAACAGGTTTTTCGGCTCTGCGTTTAGGCTTTTTGATTTGATTAAAATAGTTGGGATAGCCATAACGTTCATTACACCAATCAAGAAAAGAGGAAAAATGGGACCTGGTTTTAGAAAGGTATGCGTGAGAGTAAAAGTCATTTGTTTTTGGATTTTTAGCATTCCACAATCTGTCCTGCCAATTATAAAGCTCATCTTTTGTTAAATCGGTTATTTTGGTATCTTTATACTTTGGCAGCACGAAGAGTTTATTTGCGTTGTCTTTGTCGTATATGGTACTGTCCTTAACCTGATTATGCAGTGATATTATGTATGATGCTACAAGCTCACCGACCGTTGGTTCTTGCTTTTGGGTATTTTTCTTTTTTACGGGGTTGTTTTTTACAAGTTCACAGTATTCCGTT
>JAZNWH010000075.1:0-8127 GCA_045593265.1 Clostridia bacterium
TTAATGCCCTGTAAATATTATATCATATACTGCTTTGTCAAGGTATGACTGCACAGCAGCTCCACCTTGACAAGAGAAAATTTGGAGTAAGTTTTTTATTTTTTTAAGAAAAGTGTCACCCATCATTGACAATCGTACAAAATATTAATTAAAAAATTTCAAAAACACTTGATTTTTACAAAAAACTATGGTATCATATCTAATTGTTGGATATGCATCCGTAGCTCAGCTGGATAGAGTAACCGGCTACGAACCGGTCGGTCGGGGGTTCGAATCCCTCCGGATGTGCCAAAGACAACAGATGCCTTCAACAAGGTATCTGTTTTTTTGTGAGGTAAATATGGACTACAAGAAATTATTAAATCTAGCTTTAACAATAGGTGAAAGACTTTTGTGCAGTGGTGCCGAAGTAAGTCGTGTTGAAGATTCAATTTCAAGAATATGCAAAGCATACGGAGCTAAGTATGTAGATGTATTTACAATAACGTCTTCAATTGTATTAACTGCACACTTTGACGAAACTATTATAACACAGACCCGAAGAATAAAAAAATATGATACTAATTTCAACGAATTTGATTATATTAACAATTTATCAAGAACAATATGCGAAAACAAGCCTGAACTGACATATATAGAACAACAATTAAATTCTTTATGTACACAGGAAAACAAGTACAAAAAATATATTGGTTGGTTTTTGGTTGCTGGTGCTTTTACTATGTTTTTTGGAGGCGATTTAACAGATGCTGTTGTTTCCGCAATCATTGCAGTTGTTGCCAGACTTACTTTAACATTCCTTAAATATGTAAAATTGAATAATATAATTTCAAATATTATTCTTTCATTTATAATAAGTTCCTTATCATTTATATTTTCGATAATGAATACTAATTGTAATCCTGATAAAATAATAATTGGAAACATAATGCTTCTTATTCCTGGTATCGCTCTTACAAATGCCATAAAAGATTTAATAACAGGAGATACAATGACAGGGTTATTAAGGTTTTCTGAGGCACTTTTAACAGCAATAGCTATAGCAGGAGGGTATTTTCTGACTACAATGATTTTCGGAGGTGTGGTATGACCATATACATCACTCAGGTTTTAATGGCGTTTTTAGGCACCTTAGGCTTTTCTATAGTATTTAAATCAAAAAATAATTTTATATTACCAAATAGCTTAGGTGGTGGATTAGTATGGATTTCATATCTGATTTTTTATCACTTTAGTAATCATATTTTTTTAAGCTATATGTTATCAGCAATATTATCAGGATTGTATTCGGAAACTATAGCAAGAATTTGCAAAACACCGGCTACCACGGTGCTGATTCCTGTTCTTGTAGTACTTATTCCGGGTAGTTCCCTGTACTACACTATTCAAGCTTTATTCAATGACAATATAGGTGTTTTCGTAGAAAAAGGTACAGAAACCGTAATAATCGCTACTGCAATAGCGATTGGAATAATTATAGTATCAACAATATTTAAAATATCAAATTCTGTTTTTCAACACAAAAATAAACGTATATAATTTAAACCCTTCACTTTAATAAGTGAAGGGTTTAAATTGCTGATTTATATAGATCTTATAATTAATTATGTTTATATTTATCTATAATTTTTAACGCACACTTAATACCATCAACAGCAGAAGATGTAATGCCTCCTGCGTAACCTGCACCTTCACCTATAGGATATATACCGTCAACATTACAAACATATCTATCATTTCGTGGTATCTTTACAGGGGAAGAGCTTCTTGTTTCAGGTGCAGTAAGAACAGCTCCACCATACGAAAATTCTCTTAATTTTCGTCCGAATACGGGAACAGCTTCTTTTATAGCTTCATTAACGTAAGAAGGAAAAAGTTCATTCAAATCACCAAAAGCAACACCCGGCTGATAAGTAGGTTTTACATTTTTAAAACTCTTTGTGATTTTTCCTTCTAAATAATCTTCGAGTAACTGACATGGCGCATAGTAATTTGCACCACCCATTTTAAATGCTTTCTCTTCGATTCTGCGTTGAAAATCAAATCCAGATAAGGGATTACCATTTTTAAAATCATCAGTATTAATTCCAACGAGTAATGCACTGTTTGCGTTACTACCTGCTCTGTCAGAATAACTCATTCCGTTTGTAACAATTCCACCTTCATCAGATGATGACGCAACAACGAAACCACCGGGACACATGCAAAAAGTGTAAACTCCCCTATTCTTTTGAGTATGATATGATAATTTATAATCTGCTGCTCCTAATTTTTCAATATCGGCATTTTCCCCATATCGGCATGAATTTATTTTACTTTGACTGTGTTCAATTCGCATGCCAACTGAAAAAGGTTTTTCTATAATATTAATACCGTTCTTATGCAACATAGAAAATGTATCATAAGCAGAATGTCCAATAGCAAGAATTAAATCATCTGTTTCATAACAATCATTGGCTGTTACAGAAGAAACACAATTATCTTTAATAACAATATCACTTAATTTTGATTCAAAAATAACAGAGCCGCCATTCTTTTCAATTTCCAAACGCAAGTTTTTAATAACTTTAACTAATACATCTGTACCTATATGAGGTTTTGCAATATAAGAAATTTCCTTTTGGGCACCACACTCTATAAAAACATCAGAAACATATCTCATTAAAGGGTCATTTATGCCACTCATTAATTTCCCGTCAGAAAAAGTTCCGGCTCCACCTTCGCCATATTGAATATTTGACTCAGTATTTAAAATTCCGAACTTTGTGAAATTATCAACATCTTTTTGCCTTAATTCAACGCATTTTCCACGTTCTATTACAATAGGTCTTGCACCCGCTTTTGCAAGAACATAAGCACAAAATAATCCAGATGGACCGGCACCTACTATAACAGGTCTTTTTTCAGGGGCAATTTTAGATATTTCCGGCGTATAATCAATAAATTTATCTGAACAATTTTGCAGTACTTCAACAGTATAAACATAGTTAACCTGTCCATGTCTGGCATCTATAGAACGCCTTAATATTTTATACTCATAAGGTGTAAATGCACATTTTGACGAAATAGCTTTTAAAAGTGCTTTTTCATCATATATACCCAATTTTATATCTGTAACAATCATTTTATTTACCTTTATTGATTTTTTCTGCTGCTGACTTACCTGCTACTGCGCCTGAACTCCACGCCCATTGCAAGTTATAACCACCACAATCGCCGTCCACATCAAGAATTTCTCCGCAGGCATATAGAAAATCACAAAGCAAAGACTCGAGAGTATGAGAATTAAAATCATCAAGTTTTATACCTCCGGCAGTTACCTGTGCTGCATCCCATCCTTTAGTACCAGATATATCAAAACGCCAATCTTTAATAGTATCAGTAATTCTTTCATAATCATCATACGAAAGAATATCAGCACTTAAATTTAATTTATAGTCGGTAGAATTTTTAATAATTTCACGCCCTACAGCTTTATTAAACAGTCCGTTTGTAAAAACATCCAAAGTTAAATTCTTATTTCTGCGTATCAGTAATTCATAAACATCCTCTTTGGTATAATCAGGCAATAAATCGATTGATACATAACAATCTTTCTTCAAACAAGCACATTCAGATGCAATTCTTGACAGCTGAAAAACAGGAGGACCGGACAAGCCATAATCAGTAAAAAGGATTTCTCCTCTTTCTACGCGTAATTTCTTTTCATCGGCATAGATAGAAATTTCTCCATTAATCTTAACACCTTTTAAAGGAACAACTTTTTTAGTATCACTTACAAGTTGAATCAATGATGGAAAAACCTTTGTCATTTTATGCCCAAAAGTTTTAAGTATATCATACGCAGAACCGTTAGTTCCACTTTGTGGAGCGGCTTTACCACCACAAGCAAAAATTACAGCCTTTGAAACAATTTTTCTTCCATCATTGCTTTGAATATGAAAATATTCTTTTTTCTCAACAGAAACACAGTTAAAATTACAAATCTCTTGCACTTTATTTTGTTGAGCTTCAAACCTTAATAAATCTAAAACCGATGCCGCCTGTAAGCTATTTGGAAAAACCTTATTTCCCTCGTTGTAAAAAACAACACCAATTTTGTTAAAAAAAGCTTTTGTTTCTTCGAAACCAAATATATCAAATATACTTTTAACGAGTTCAGAATTATTGGTATGATATTTGTCAATAGATATATCAAGATTGGTTAAATTGCATCTGCCATTACCGGTAGTCAATATTTTTTTACCTGTACGAGGATTTTTTTCAATTATTGCAACTTTACCACCATGAATATTTTGAGCAGCATTTATTGCAGCGCATAATCCGCTTGCACCACCGCCTATTACAACAACATCATACAAAATTTTCACCTCATTTTATAAATTCGCATACACACTTAACATTTTAGTAAATTCAGCTCTTGAAAGATATTTATCAGGATTTAATCTGTTTTTGTTATCACCACTGAAGATACCATTTTTAACACACCACTTAATTGCATCAACAGCATAAGAATCAATCTTATAGTTATCAGAGAAAGCTAATGAATAATCAATCTTTGGCTTCCCTGATGCTTTATAAAACAAAACAGCAGCTTCCTGTCTGGTGATATTCTCTTTAAATCTCATAAAGTCTTTTTCATGCTCAAAAATTATATTTTCGTTAATTGCCCAAATGGCAGTATCATTATAACATTCAGAAGAAATAGCAAATTTGTGCTTTGCTCCCTCGGAATTGCTCAATCTGAAAAGAGCAGTTAAAACCATGCCTTTTTTTAATGGTTCATCAGGCTGAAATCTTTTTTCTGTAACACCTTTCATCCAACCTTTATTATACACATTATACACATAATCATGGTACCAACTGTCAGAATTTACATCTTTAAATATAATGTTTTCTTTTTTGGGAGCCATAATATTATGTTTATCTGGAATTTTAACAATTACACATTCCAAATCATCTATTGAATATTCCGTTTTCACATCATTAACATAAACTTCAAGATTATCAGAATATTCTATTCCACTCAGGTGTTTCAATTTCATAAGTCCGTCTTCTATCGACAAAAATTTAAGATAGTAATAGTTGTTTTCACCTAAAGAGTAATATACATTATCATTTACTTCATCGTAGTATGTGTAAATATTAATTTTCTTTATGTTTGCATCAGAAGAGTTATTAATTGAATTTTTTATCCATTGATGTCTATTTAAAATAAAATTCTCTAAATAGTCAACATTTTCAAAATAGTCATCAAAAATCCACGGAGTTATATTGTTGCGAAATCCGGAATATTTCCATAAGTAACTATTCATAATCTGCGAGTTATAAACTTGCGACACATAAGAATTCAACGATTGCAGAAAATTACCGGAATCACCACCTAAAATGATATTTTCAACTATGGGAGTAAATTTCTTATTATAAAATTCTGTAAATTGTTTTCTGAAACTCGAAATACTCATAATCTTTTTGCAAAAATCAGTATTAAAAACAGTCAAACCCGTAGTCAATTGATTTTCATCTGCTTCATTATTACTACCAATACCATATGCAATATCAAAATCCCAAACAGGACCATAGTTAAACTCTAAATTCTCATCAAGATACATATAAGTAGATGTTGTAAAAGCATCAATATCTTTAGAAAATTGTTCTATCGCAAACATTTTTACCAAGCTGTCTAAGTTAACAAAATCAGTATACGGTCTTCCGTTATTTGGATTTACGCCACCGTTATACACAGCATCTTCAAATTCCTGATATCGTTCGCTCAGGCGCTTAACAAAAGATTTTGGCAGGTTTTCAGGACTTTTGATGACAATATGACTTCCATTGGTAGTCGCAAACCAACAATTTTCCTCTTCCACTCTATCAGCATATTCATATTCTAACAAAAATCCCCATGATGTATTGTCAGGTACAACTGGCTCATTTGCATATTTAAACTTGCTGCCATAAGCATTTGTATCTTCAGAATAAGAAATTTCAGCAGAAATGCCAGCTTTTTCAATTACATCTTCAAGGTTTGTTATATCTATTCTTCCCTTGGAAATTTCAACTTTTTCACTTAAAAGATATGAGCCACGATATTCATTATCATAATATAAATCAACAGGCATACAGTCAGGTGAATATGACATACCGATTTCTTTTGCAAGGTTATATGTCATTGTATTCCTGATTAAAGTTGGGTCAAAACTATTGGCAAGTAATACCCAGGTTTTGTTTTCATTATCGGCATTATTATCATTAAGTAAATTTGCACTTTCGCCAAGTTTAATCTGATAAGGTTTTTTATCAGAGCCTGTCCACGTAGAATTTCCCCGTCCTTTAATTTCTTTAAAACTACCATTGTAAACTATTCTACCATCAGAAGTAGTAACAGTTACTTGTCCTGATGCTTTATTGCCTTTTACCAAATCCACATAATTTCTTCCATGTCCGATAGGGTCATCACTTTTAATAAACATAGAAGAAACATTAGATGATTTCAAAATTTTTATATTAATTTCACTATCATTTGTTTTGATTTTAAGCAAATGAGCACCATCAATATCTGCACTGGAAAGAGCAGTAATATCAACTATATCTCCAAAGTTAACATTTAAATTATTTAAATTCCCAGATAGATTAAAATCATTCTCTCCTACATTTAAAGATAAAGCAGTTAAATCAGCATGAGACGGTAAAAAGACATACCATTCATTATCAATTTTTTGTGCATTTATAATATTATTGGAAATGCTTACAGATACATTAGTAGTCTCATAAGCATATGCCAAAACGGAGATAGTTGAAAACATTATTATGTTTATAATTAAGTAAAGTAATTTTTTCATTTGACAATCCATTCTTCTTTAAAATTAAACAAAAATTCAGTACAGTATGGATTGCATACTGTACTGTAATACACTATTTTTCGATATCTGTAAGAGTGATAGTTCTTGTATGCTGTGTATGGAACCACTCCTTATTATTTTTCTTGACGATACCTACAACGGATATCGGGAACCAAGTAAATGTATAAAAATAGTAAGGAACATATCCTTTAATTACTTTCCAGTTAAGCTTCTTTTCAAAGAAAAGTACTGTAGGAGTAAACAACAACTGACATACCACGATGGTATTCCATACTATAGGTGTCTTAAATAGATATGACATTTGGAAAAAGCTTGATGCATCAGGGAAAAATGTCTGAACAAATCCCATAACTGTTATATAGAACAATGCAATCAATCTCACAGGCTGAAATAAGTAAAATGCACAGTCAATCGGAATAAGACTTCTATCTTTTATGCCCTTTTTTATCAGCTTGACAAAAAATCTGCTTAATACATCAGCATGGCCTTGCATCCAACGCACTCTCTGCTTATATGACTGAGAAAAAGTGAGGGGTTTTTCGTCATAAACTATAGCATTATGAGCCCATCCAACTTTATAGTTATTCAATGTGAGTTTCATTGTGAATTCCATATCTTCCGCCAAACAAGTAGCACCCCAACCAATATCTTTTATAATATCGGTAGCAATAGCAAAACCGGTTCCACAAAGCTGACAACACATACCAAGTGCGTAACGAGCATACTGGAACGTTCTGTTGATACTCCAGAAAGATATAGCATATGACATTGATATCCATGAATCATAAGGATTTTTAGTATCAATATATCCCTGTACTGCTTTATAACCACGATTGAACTGTCTGTTCATTTCATTTAAAAATTCAGGATGTACGAGATTATCAGCATCAAAGACACAAATAGCGTCAAATTGCTTATCCATTGCAAATATTTTTTCAAACATCCAGTCAAGTGCGTAACCCTTACCTCTTTTTTCATTATCAGTTCTTTCAAAAACGGACGCACCGTGCTCTCGGGAAACTTCAGCTGTAGAATCAGTGCAATTATCTGCAATAACAAATACTTCATAAGAATCTTTTGGATAATTTAATCCATTTAAAGAATCAACAAGATTTGCTATAACGACTTCTTCATTATGTGCAGAAACCACCATAGCGAATTTATGAATTACGTTTGTTTCGTTTTTACATTTTGGTTCTTTTTTGAATAAACATCCAACAAGAGAAATTACAGTATAATATCCACCTATCACGAGCATCACAAT
>JAZNWH010000076.1:0-36546 GCA_045593265.1 Clostridia bacterium
TCCATTGAATATGTTCCGATTGAGAACATCAAAGGTAGCGTAATACTGTCAATTGATGTAAAGCCTGTTGCTGCATCATGTCCTGCTGCTGTGTAAACTGCTTCTTTACCACCCTGATAGAGAGAATCCCATACTGTTACAGCCTCTTCTCCTTCAATCTGAGCTGTAATTGTGTAGCCTTCTCTTGTTACTACATCTGTGTTCGGAACTGCACTTTCTGTTCCGTCAAAAACAATCTTTACATCTATCCACTTGTCATAAGCAGATGTTACACCCTCAGGCATAAGAGAAATTGTTTCAGCACTTAAATTTGTTGGAACAGGTGCCTGAAGAGTACCATTGTTAAGTTTTAAGGCATTAAAGTAATATCTGTCCTGCTGAGCATCTATAGATGTATAATCTGCAGGTCTGTTAACCTGAAATGCTACCGTATCATAATCGCCAAGCCATTTGTTGTCTGTACCGGGATCGCTGTGCTTAATTCTTGTTTCAATAACAATCTTTTTATTATCGCTGAATACAAGCGGTTCGTTAAATTCATAACGCATATTTGCGTGAGTTGTACCACTTGTATTTGATTTAGCAGCGGATGTAACTGTGAGTGCTCCGTCAACTATACCGAAGGTCGTCTGACCGTTATTCTTAAGTGTTGATGCACCTTCAAACCAATTACCGATGCTTCCTTCATTAAATGTATCATTAACTAAAAGTCCGTTTTCACCGTGAGCAATTACTTCAAATTCAGTTTCGCCTGTGTAATTGATATAAAGGTCTTCAAATGCAGCACTGTCAACCATTACCTTATAAGGAACAGCTAATTCAAGGTCATTTACAGGATTAATTGTAAGGATGTTTGTTGCAGAATCAAAGCTTGTTTCTGCTGCAACAGTATTTCCATCTTTATCCTTTAATGTAACTGCTTCTGCAGGAATTTCTGAAATTTCGCCATCTGCTTCAAATACAAGGTTAATATCCTCTGTATTTAATACTTTTGCATTTTCAAGTGCAGCTGATGCCTGGGTTATACTAATTTCATAAACCTGAACATAATCAATATAAACATTATCTGCATTGTTGTTTACCATAAATGCAAGGGAGTCAAGTCCTTCAAAGCTGTGGAAATTTTCAGCTGAAAAATCTGTATATCCTGCTTCCGTATATGCATTTTTATAGGCCTGACCTCTGGTTACAGATGTGTAGTTGGGATATGTTGTGGTATTGCCGATATTATGGAAGAGTGAAGTCTGAGGTGATGTTGCTGTCTGTTCTCCCATCTTAGCATTTACTGTATAACCGTCTCTGTTTGTAATTGTAAATCCGTCATCACCTGTTATTGTTGATGTTAATTCTTCTCCGTCAAAAACAATTTCAAAATCAACCCAGCTGTTATTTGTATCTGCTTCTATAATTTTTGTTACGCTTTCACGGCTGCTTCCTGCCTGAGGAACTCTGATATCGCTCGCTGTAACAGATGCAAGAACATAGGAATTTGTTCCCTTAGCACCTACATCTGTAATAGCCTGTGGTGCATTTGCAAGTATTGCTACATCGTTGCTTGTAACACCTGTTGGAAGGGACTGCATTACTTTTGCTTTAACAACAACTATTTTTCCTTCTTCGAAGGTAATTCTCTGTGGAAGCTGTAGATATGCATAACCTACCTGGTGTGGATGAAATCCTTTAGCTGCCACCTTTGTCAGTTTCATAACCTCCAAGCCATCTGTGGTAGTATCGGGAGTTAATGTAAGG
This sequence comes from Clostridia bacterium, assembly GCA_045593265.1. GTDB lineage: Bacteria > Bacillota > Clostridia > RGIG6154 > RGIG6154 > RGIG8497. The sequence continues at coordinate 1,750 of JAZNWH010000076.1, forward strand.
TTTTCTGCTGTGTTTGTTCCCAGGCTAAGAGACCAGTCGCCCAAATCACCATCATTAAATTGGTCATCAATAATGTAATTAATATTACTTGCTTCTGTAGTTACTTCGGTTGCGCCTGCCGATATAATCGGAAGGATTTGTACCATCATACAAATTGTAAGAAGTACGCTTAATAACTTTTTCGTTTTCATAATTTTATTCCTTTCTTTTTATATATATCAAACCCTTATTCGACTATTGGAAATCGCATTCCAAATGTTGCAATAGTCGTCTATGGGTAAGCTTCAAAAAGGGGTTGCCCTGTTTGGTACAAAACTTTTTGGAAAGAGATGTTTGTATTGTTTGGGGAACCTCCAAACAGGGCATTTATTTTCTATGTGTATTTCTACACATGGGAAAAGCTTTAGTAAACAGTAAGCTGTTCTTCAAGCCATCTGAGAAGATTCTGGTCAGCCTCTAAATTGAATAAGCCCTCAAAATCTGTTACAACTGTTAAATTACCGTTTCTTATTAATGTTCTGTTAAAGATATTTACCAAATCTGCAACACAGATGTAGTTACTTCCTTCTATATTAATAAGAGGCTTTGAAAGAGCATACTCTGTTCCGTTAACATTTATTCTTTCTGTTGCACCGTCAACAAATTCGATTAATTTACCTGAGCCTGCAATAGAAATGCTGTCTGTTGCTTCATCGTATGTAAGATTTGCACCTACTGCTTCAGCACCTGTTCTTATAGGAACATAGATTGTTTCATTTTCTATAATTGCCTGATTTTTATCAGCCTTTACTCTTTCTCCTGCCTTATATATATAAGGACTGTCAAGACAGAATATAAAACCTTTTTTCGCACGGGAAATTGCACGGTCATTATACCTGCCCATTCTTGTGAACGGAATTGGTTCAAAATCAGGAATATCGGTATACACATCGGAATCTTCTTTTAAAAGATAATTCTTGTTTGCCAAATCGTAGAAACCGGGGTCTTTTTTATATGTAACGTTATTCCCTGAAACAAGAGTTTTCTTGATTTCATCCGAAATTCTTGGTTCACCTGAGTTATATAAAACATTGTTTGTAACAACGATGTGGTTATTAATATCGAGCTTACCCTTATCATCTATTACATTAACAATTTCAGGGAAGGCATTCGTCCATACCTCGCTGTGAATCGGCATATCATTAATACCTTTAACATATTCCGTATCATCAAAGGAGCCACCGTACATATATGAACGTGTAAGTATCATTGATGTTCCGTTTACAGTACCTGTGTTTACGAAGATGTTATTATTAACAACATTATAGCTTCCTGCAAACATTACACCACCGCCTGTGATGTCAGCAAATACGTTACCTACTACATCGGCACATTCCCAGAAGTCATCGAAGAACATACCGTGTACGCCGTTTGTACCTCTGTTTGCACCGCCGATGTCGTGAATGTAGTTATTCTTAAATACATTACCCCTCATAGTAAGGTTACGGCCTGTATAAATTGCACCCATATCGTCAGTATTCATACAAGCGTTATAAATTTCGTTATAGCTTACATCGTGGAAGTTACCGCCAAGCTGAATTACGCAATGCTCTGCTTCGGAAATTTCATTGTGGTAAGCTTTAGTTCCTACACCCTGAATGTAAAGGGCTGGTGAATATGTTTTTGATGTTCTTTCACTATTTTCAAACTTATTGTTTTCAATTAAGTTATTTGACCTTGTAAGTGTAGGTCTGTCGCCTGACTCTGAAACGATAGCCATTGCACAATCGTGGAAATAACAGTCGTAAACCGAATTTTCTTTGCCGCCTACACCAACAGCACCTGCACTTGTATTATATGTAAATTCACAGCCTACAAGCTTGTTGTTACTGCTTGAACCTGAAAAGCTTACAAAGTTTCCTCGTGAATATTTCATACCGAAGCCTTTGATTTCTATGTAAGACGCATCGGCAACGTGGAACATTGTTCCTGTATGGAGAGTATATACAATCTCCTCTGCACCGCCATCGGGAGCATACAGATAAAGGACACCCTTTTTATTATCTATATAGTATTCACCGGGCATATCAATTTCTTCGATGAGGTTGAAAACATAGAAATGCTGGTCTGTTACTGCCCCGTACCATACAGGATATTTTGAACGGATAGAGTTTTTAGCAGGGTTTACCGAATCCAAAAATGTTGCCTGACCTGCCCATGAGTGGCAGAAAGTACCTTCAATAATAGCATTTTCTGCTTTAGTCCAGTTTTTAACACGGGCATCGTTTACAACAAATTCCATCGGGTCATCCGACTGCTTGAAGTCGCCTTTTTTAATAACCTCACCGATTAATAAATCTCCATCGTTGGGATATCTTGCAAGTGTTGCACCAACACCGTCAATAATTAATTCAGAACTGTTGGTTGCAGGCTTTTCTACTCCGTATTTTTCCTTAAGAAGTGTTCCAAGCTCTGCCCAGTATGAATATGTACCCGGCAACTTTGGTTCAGGAAGGTTTGTGTAACCTAATTTATGAAGGTCAATTGAAACTATATGCTCACGAGCATCTTCATCAACAATACGCGAAAGCACTTTTTCATCCTTAACAGGCTTGAAATCCTCCCATTTAAGATATGCACCGCCAATGAAGTTTACCTCTTCGTCGGGATAGTTTCTGTAAACAATAGGAGCGTTCTTTGTACCCGAATCTTCTGCCTTAAAAGTAACGCCTTCGTTCATTGTATAGTTACCTTCTCTGACATAAACAACCGCTCCGCCTTTTCCTAAAGCGTTACTTGCTTTTAATGCACGGATTTTATCTCTTGCTCCTGCAATTGATGCTAAAGGCGCATTAATTGTACCTGCATTGGAATCGTTACCGTCAAGTGCAACATAAAGAATTGTTTTATCTTCCACTTTCTCTATGTTGTCCAACACAACTGTTTCAGATTCATTTTCTTCATCTGTTGCATCTTCCGACGAAGCTTCCTGAGTATCTGCAACAACTTCATCAGTTGCTTCGCTTGTTTCGTCTGTTACCTGTACAGTTTCTTCAATTTCCTGCACATCTTCTGCCCATACGGGAAGCTGACACGAAAAAACAATAGCCAGCACAAGTACAAACGATAATAGTTGTTTGATTTTTTGTTTCATATACTCTCTCCTTTTCTTTTTATTTAATTATACAAAAAACTAAACATAGATTCTATGTAAATTATTACCTGATTATTTCTTTAAACCATCGATAAGCTCTTTAGCCTTTGCTTCGATATCTGCTTCTGTCCAGTCGATGCCGATATTAACATGACCAACAGAGTTTAAGATTCTGTCGCTTTCAGGACATGAGCCTGCCTTATATTCAGGAGCATTCTTGTTTTCTTCAAAGAAGAATGGGTTCATTCTCGGATGAAGTGCTCCTCGTTTTTCAATAAGCATATCCCATGCTGAATAGATATGTTTACCCATCATTGCAGGAATCATAATAAGTCCGTTTTTATCAAAATAGTCGTGAGCTTTTTCAGGTGAATCAAATTTTAATGTAATTACATTTGAACATTCGCCCTCGGGGTCATTCTGAGGAGCAAATTCAAAATGTCCTGAAAGTGCCTGTGCAAGTAATTTTTTGTTCTTTCTCAGGTCAGCTAAAATCCCGTCAAGACGTGTAAGCTGAACTCTCATAATTGCAGATGTGATTTCATTTGTTCTGAATTCATCACCACAGAACAGAGGTGTTGAAAGACCTTCCAGTTGCTTACCGAAATATGCAACTGCACAGCAATCGTGATAAATAAGTGCCTTTTCATAAATGTCTTTATTGTTTGTTAAAAGTGCACCACCCTCACCAGCTGAAATATTTTTCCAGAAGTTAAAGCTTAAGGCACCAACATCACCTACAGTACCGAGTCTTTTACCCTTGTATGAACCGCCAACTGCCTGACATGAATCTTCCAAAACCATAAGGTTATGCTTTTTGGCAACTTCCATAATTGCATCCATATTTGATGGATAACCAAGCATATGTGTAGGAACGATTACCTTTGTTCTTGGTGTGATTTTCTTTTCAACGTCTTTTGCATCAATACTTAAAGACTCATCAACTTCTGCTACAACAGGAATTGCACCTGCTTTAATTACTGCTACTGCATTTGCAATATATGTATAAGCAGAAACGATAACTTCGTCTCCGGGGCCTACACCCATTGCAATAAGTGCCGATTCAAGAGCTGCCATACCGCTTGTCATAGGTATAACTCTTGTAACATCAAAGAAGTCGCGCATTTCCTGTTCAAAGTAAAAGGTTTCTCCGTTTTCTGTAGTTTTAAATAATTCTCCACGGTTAATTACTCTTGCAACCGCGTCAATTTCTTCCTGTCCTATTCTATACATTATAAAATCCTCCTTATTTTACCTTTCTAAAGAATTAATATTTTCAACTGTTGAAACAATTGCAGAATAATCTGCATCATCGGCATAAACCTGAATACCGTGATTTTTAAACATTGTTATCTCGTAGCCTCCAAGAGCTATCTGACTCTGAGTCGGAAAATATCCCATCTGCCCGTTGGTGCAAACCATATTTACAACATTCAAATCTTTTACCGCATATTCAATTCTTAAACCGATTTCTCCGAAAATTTCAAAGGCAAAGGTGGTAAATGCCACATCACCGATACGAAATACTACCTGTTCAAATTCATCGTATTCTCGTTCTTTGTATCCCTCATCATAGCTTTTAACTGTTGCCTCGCAATGCTCATACTGAACAGTTTCCATATTGTACATAACGCCCTTTTTCAATTCTTCCATTTTACTGATGGCGTCTTCTCTGCTCATTCTCGGCAATAATTTAATCTTTATTCTGCAATTCTTAGCATCCAAAGAAACATCTTTATATTCACCATGGTTTTCAAAAATTCTTATAACTTCTTTTGCTGAATATTCTCCAAGTGCTTCTGTTTCTTCCATACAAGAATCAAGACCGAGCATTTTTCTCGGACCTACATCGCCTTCGGGACCTAAAACAAATGCTGTAAGCCCGCCTGTCTTTTTTTCAAGGGCATCAACCATATAACCTGACCAGTCCCGTGTGATTAATGTTGAAGCTCCCGCACTTGTTCCGTGTGCACCGTAGCATACTAAATTCCCCTTTACTGTTCCGTCTTCAGCCTTAAAAGAAAGAATAGTCATTTTGGTGTTTAGTATTCCCCAGGGACATTCACCGAGCCACATTTTATTGGTGCCATCTTTCCACATTCTGCGGTTAACACCAATGTCGCTGTTACCGAAAGCTGTTGCCATTGTAACAGGCTCAACATTTTCAAAAGCCTCTCCTATTGTTGAAAACAAAACAGGCTTTAAAATTTCTTCATAATACTCGAAATCAAATCCTCCCCACGCCTTACTCATACCTGCAACCGAAGGACCCGAATGAGTGTGGGTTGTTCCAAGTACAATATTTTCATAGGCAATGCCGAATTTTTCACTTATCATTTTTCTTAATTCGGCTGCAACATCATTTCTGAACACGCAAAGTGTTGCGTTTATATACAAGAGCTTTTTTTCACCGTAAGAAAATGCATAGACAGTTACTGTTAAATCGTCGTGCACGCCTGTTGCGTGAGGCTGACTTGAATAACCATACAGCATACATCCGATTTTTGGTGTAATAATTCCTCTTGCTACACCTAAATTCAATTTCATAGTTATGCACCGCCTTTTATATATAGTTTTCTACGATATCTTACCTTATTATAAGTGTAACATAACTTTTTTAATTTGACACCCTTTAAAAGTATCAAAAAATTCCCTAAAATTTACGTTATTTATGCAGTATGCCGTCTGTTTTTATATATTTTTCAAGCTTATTATTAATAAACGCAAAAAAAGAACCGTAAAAACTATTTTTACAGCTCTTTTACTTTGTGAATATGAACTTTTTTACATCACCTTTTTTATTTCAGGTCAACTTTGTATGTAGGCTTTCCGTTTGCAGGGTATAATCCCGCCAATATGTCAATGGCAGCCAGCTCACATTTCTGAGACAGTGCACCGATTAAATATCTTGGTGTATGGTCTATATTTCCGAGAACATTCGGATTTCCGAAATGAATAATTGCCGCAATCTGTCCACTGTGCTGCATAGCAGTTATTACATTTTCTATACGCCTTGTAATATGTTCAGGACCTGTATATGCCATTTGCTCTGAGAATGTTATAAACACTGTATCTTCACATTCTGTAGCATCACTAAGCACTCTCGCGCATTGCATAGGTCCCGGGAACTGGTCAATCATACCGACCTTCGAATTCGGGAAAACTTCATTGATTTTCTTTTCAAGTGCCATTGGCTTATGCCAGTCGGTTGTATATGTATCAACCTCCATTTTTCCGCCTGCACTAAGCTTTGCTCCATTTCTTACAAGAATTACAAAGTAGTGTTTTCCGTCGCGGGAAATTGAAAGAGGAATATTTTCATCTGTTTTTGCATATATGCAGTCTTTGTTAATGCTTTCAAAGGTTTTGATATCTTCTTCTGTAAGGGAATTATATTTCGGCTCTGCCATGGTCTTTTTCTGAGTAGCAAGAACTCTTTTTACAGCCTCATCAAGAGCATTAATATCAATTTCTCCATTGTTATAGCTTTCTTCTACAGCATCAAAATCTATCTTGTTATCCTGTTGCCAGTGAAGCATCAAATCGACGCCTGCATTTACTGCAAGTCCCTTTGATTCCACAAAACCGTATTTTGCTTTAATACCCATCATACAAAGAGCATCCGTCAAAACAACTCCGTTAAATCCCATATTACGGATAATATCAATCATCTTTTTTGAAAGAGTTGCAGGACGTGTATCATCTATATTCACATAACGCTTATGCTGTGTCATAATACCATCAAGAAGATTTTCTTCAATGAGTCTTTTGTAAGGATAGAGATAATAATTCATCAAATCTTCAACAGTATCTTCCGAAATACCTTCTGCCATATGTGAGTCAATTTCCTTAGCATCGGAGCCCCCGGGATAGTGCTTTGCAACTGTAAGTATTCCTGCATCGTGCATACCCTTTGCCATAGCAACTGCCAATGTCGCAACCTTTTCCTTGTCAAGTCCCATAGAACGGGCAGAACCGTCTTTCATATCAACAACAGGGTCGCAGAGCATATTATAACCCATATTTCTTGCAGTAACACCGATACATTTACCGAATGCATATGCGTGCTCAACAGTTCCCGCAAGACCGATTGCGTTATGCTTTCCAACCATATATTCCATTACACCACTTTCAGCATCCTGAACTATAATAAGAGGATAATCTGCAATTTCCTTAGCTTTTTTAACCAATCCGGGCATATCGTCCTTGTCAGCAAATCCCTGCTGAACCCAGAGACATCCAAGAGAATGATTTCTTATTAAATTAAACACATATTCTTCATATTCAGGATTTTGTCTGGTGTTAATTGTAGCTATCGACACCATTCCAAGTTTTTGTTTTATTGACAAATCTTCAAATTTCAATTCTTTGATTTCTTTCACAGCAATTCACTCCTTTTAATGGATTTTGTTCATTATACTATGAAACGACATATAATTCAACCTCAAAAAATGTTAAAAAATTCTCTTAAATTTACTTTTAAATATTTCTTATTTTGTCTTAATTTTTTCTTGGGTTAAATTCTTTTATATCAGGTGTTCACAGCTTATTACCAAATTTTACTTCGCAAAAATTTACTCTTTTTATGTTGACAAACAAAAATTATTGTTGTATATTACAATTAAAGTTGTATTGATTTATTATCAGCGAAAGGCAAAATTATGTTGCATACAAAAAAACAACTAAACGCAAGCAAAGCTCTGTTTATTATTTCTTTTCTTGCCTATACAATAATAAGTATGAGCAAAACCTCCTATGCATCTGCTATGGTTTCTATAATAGGAGAAGGTATTTTTACAAAATCCCGTGCAGGAATTATCAGCTCCGTGTTTTATCTTACATATGGAATTATGCAATTAATGGGAGCTAAGCTTGTAGACAAAATTTCACCCTCATTACTCATAGGCTTTGCACTTCTGGGTTCAGCTGTATCCACATTTCTAATGTCCGTTGCAAGTAGTTTTAACGCTATGTTGATTATTTGGGCATTTTGCGGATTTGTACAGTTTGCATCATGGCCTACAATACTGAGAATAATCGCAGAATACGTCCTTCCCGAGCACAGACATAAAGCATCAATTTATATTGCGTTTGCTCTCTGTGCAGGAAATCTTATTAATTACATACTTGCTTCATTTATTCTTAAATATTTTGGATGGCGTACTATTTTTTATGTTAATACTGCTGCACTTTCGGTTGTGTTGATTATATGGTGTATAATTTCGGCAAAGGCTACAAAAATTCTTGATACCTCAAATACAAGCAAAACGGTTTTAAATCCTGATATTATCAAGAAAAATAACCCCTCTGAAAAAGAATTAAGTACTATCAGACTTTTAATTTCAAGCGGTCTTGTTTTTCTGCTTATTCCTGCATTTATTCGTGCAACACTCGATACAGGTCTTAAAGCCTGGGTACCCACATTGATAGCAGAGAATTATATTGTATCGGACAGCTTCGCCACAATGCTGACAGCAATTCTTCTTGTGGTTAATTTGTCGGGTGTTTTTATAGCAAATTTTATTTACCCTAAATACGTAAAGAATGCAACAATGGCTCTTTGCCTGTGTTTTGGCACGATTTTACCCTTTACTCTTTTATTGCTTTTTACAGGCAAAATTCATGTTTTGATTGTTACACTTCTGCTTATTTTTGTAACAACAATAACCTACGCAGCTCATCAGTTTATGAACATTATAATACCATCTTTTTTCAACAGATACGGTCATTCAGGAAGTGTTGCATCAATTATTAACAGCTGTGCGTCATTGGGAGCTGTCAGTGCTACATTTGGCTTTGGATATATTGCTGAAAAATTCGGCTGGACTGCAACAATCGCTTCCTGGAGTATTTTCGCTGTTGTTTCTGTTGTTTTCTGTCTTATCGCTTTCCCCTTATGGGAAAAGTTTACTAATAGAAAAAAAGGAGGCAAAATATGATATATCAACCGCTTCAGCTGGGGGAACCACCCTACTATATAGGCTACAGAAAGAATGCCCCTTTTCCCGTACACAAGCACTATGAAATTGAACTTTTCTACTGTGTTGAGGGAACATATGATATTATAATAAACCACGAAGAATATATATTAAACAAAGGCGAGCTGGCTATAATAGGGTCAATGATACCTCACGAGCTTCCCGAAACAAATTTCAAATACGATTCTACATGCCTCGTAATAGAGGTAGGTCCTACAATGCTGGGAGAATATTTTTCACATCTTGAAAATGAAGCCTTCCCCAACCCTGTTTTCGATCTTAACTTACCCGAACATAAATATTTGGGTGAACTTCTTAATGAAACAAATACACTTCGGGAAAGCGATTCCCAGTTTTCCTCTCTTGCACAGAAAGGAAACATATACAAAATATGTGCGTATATGTTTGAAAACTTTGTTAAATCAAACGGTAATTCAAACGCCACAAAAAAAGTTACAGCAATTATGAATATCGAAAACTGTCTTGACTATATTTATACCCACTACGACAAAAAGCTTACCGTTGAAGATGTTGCCTCTATATGCGGTTACAGTAAAAGTAATTTCTGCAAAATTTTCAAAAGTATCACAAACAAGACTTTCCACAATGTCTTAAATACTCACCGTGTAAAGGTTGCAACCGTGCTCCTTAAAAATTCAACCCTTTCAATTGAAGAAATTTCAACAAAAGTGGGTTTTTCCGATGCAAAAAGCTTTTGCCGTATCTTTAAAGAGATAAAAGGTGTAACACCGGGAACATACAGAAAAAACAAAAAACATAATTAATTTCATTTTACCCTGTCGAGAATCGACAGGGTAAATTTTTGCGAAATTTTTGAGAATATATTCCCTTGATATCTTTATTTTTTTTCAATAAAATAGAGTTGTAATAAAATATAATAAAGAGGTAAAAAATTATGAAAAAATCACAGATTTCATATGCAATATGGCCCTGGGGTACCGAGACAAAGGAACAGGCAGAGCTTGCAGCAAAAGAAATTACAGAAATAGGCTATAAAAATTTTGAAAGTGTTAAAAGTGCTATGTATGCTTTCGATATGAACGTAAAAGAATACAAGGCAATGCTTGATAAGTATGATTTAACACCCATAAGCTTTTATTTTCACATCCCACAGGCAGGTCAGGAACATACTTTATTTGATACTCTTGAAAAGGAGCTTGAATTTGTTGCAGCTATGGATGTAACAAGAGTAACCCTTCAGGGAACATATATAAGACCTGATGTGTTTGGTGAAAAAGAGCACGCATACAACCTGAACAACATGGTAAAGTTTGCTAAAATTGCAAAAACCTTTGGCTTGCAAACAAACGTACATCCCCATGTGTGGAGTTATTTTATGTATGAAGAAGATATCCACTACGTTATGCAAAACTCAGACCCTGATTTAATCTATTTTGCTCCTGATACTGCACACATTTCAGCAGCAGGCGGAAATCCTGTTGAAATTATACGTCAGTATGCTGACCGTGTAAACTTCACTCACCTTAAAGATTACAGATTAGGCGACAGTATCACAGATGAAGGATGGGTTGATTCAGATGTTCCCATTATGTCCTGCTTCCACGGTCTTGGAGACGGAAACACCAACTTCCCCGAAATTTTCAAAATTTTAGATTCTGTAAATTATACAGGTCCTTTATGTATAGAGCTTGACAAACCACCTGTTTCAAACGCAGACAGTGCAAAAAAGAGCTTTGATTACATAAGTAAGTTGCTTGAAGACTGATATTAAGGTGATAGTTATGAAAAAAATAAAAGTTGGTATTATCGGAATGGGGTATATCGGCGAAAGCCATATTGAAGCAGTTCGCCGAATCGGTTTTTGTGATTTATACGCAGTTGCAGATACTAACTCAGACCTTGCCAAAGCAAAAGCCGAATACTATGGTATAGAAAAGTGTTATTCAAGTGTCGATGATTTGTTAAACGATCCTGACATTGATGCTGTACATAACTGCACACCGAACTTTCTCCATCTTGAGATAAACAAAAAAATCATAAAATCAGGTAAACACTTATTAAGTGAAAAACCCCTTTGTATGAACTATAAACAGGCAAAAGAATTAGTTGAACTTAAAAAGCAGTATCCAACAAGTGCTGCCGCTGTTAACTTCAACTACAGACTTAATCCTATGGTTCAGGAAACAAAAAACAGAATTACTGACGGAAAAATCGGTGATGTAAGAGTTATGACAGGCTCATATCAGCAGGATTGGCTTCTCTATGATACAGATTACAGCTGGAGACTTGAACCTGAAGTTTCAGGTATTTCCTGCGCGATTGCAGACATTGGCTCTCATTGGATGGATGCTGTTCAGCACGTTACAGGACACAGAATAACTGAAGTTATGGCTGACCTTAAAACTGTTATCCCTGTTCGCAAAAAACCTAAAAAGCAAACGGAAACATTTACAAGTAACGTACCTACAGAATTTGACGAAATCGAAGTTAAAAACGAAGATTATGGTGCAGTTATGTTCCATACAGATAAGGGTGCAACAGGTGTTTATCACGTTTCAGAAATTGCAGCAGGACACGGATGTTACTTCAATTTTGAAATTAACGGTTCAAAGGCATCAATAAAATGGAATCAGGAAGAAAATGACAGACTCTGGATGGGCTTCCGTGATGACGATAATCGCTTTATTATCCGAGACCCTAATAACATTTCAAAAAACACAAAGCCTTATACAGCTCTTGCTATGGGACACCCTGAGGGTTGGAACGATGCATTTAAAGGCAACATTTATGCTTTCTACAAATACATATATGAGGGTATGCAGGGAGAAACAATTTTTGCGACCTTGGAGGAAGCGGCGTACACAGTTAAATTAACAGAGGCTGTTGTAAAAAGCAGCAACGAAAAACGCTGGATTAAAGTAGATGAAATATAAGGAGGAAATAAAAATGAGTAAATTTAAATTTTCAGTAGGTCCATGGAACGTACATTCAGGTGCAGATGCCTACGGCCCTGCAGTAAGAGACGAAATTCCATTCGAAGAAAAAATCAAGGTATTCAAGGAAATCGGTTTTGATGCTATTCAGTTCCATGATGATGATGCAGTTCCCAACATCAACAACTATACTGAAGAAGAAATTAAAGAGGAAGCTAAAAAAGTTAAAGCACTTCTCGATAAATACGACCTTGCTGCAGAATTTGTTGCACCAAGACTTTGGTTTGACCCACATACCACAGACGGCGGCTTCTGTTCAAATAGTGCAGAAGACAGAGAATATGCAATGTGGAGAGCATACCGTTCAATAGATATCGCAAATGTTCTCGGCTGTGATAAAATTGTTCTCTGGCTTGCCCGTGAAGGTACACTCTGCTATGAAAGCAAATCACCTGTTGAATCAACAAAGAGATTAATTGATGCAATTAACAAAATGCTTGACTACGATAAAAACATCAAAATTATGATTGAAACAAAACCAAACGAACCTATCGACAGAAGTGTTTGCCCGACACTTGGTCATTGTATGGCAATTTCTGCTGCAACAAAGGACCCATCCCGTGTTGGTGGACTTTTAGAGTCAGCTCACGCAATGCTTGCAGGTCTTGACCCTGCTTCCGAAATCGGCTTTGCTATGGCAATGGGAAAATTGTGGGGCGTACACTTAAACGACCAGAATGGTATGAAATACGATCAGGACAAGAGTTTCGGTGTTGAAAACCTCCGTGCTGCTTTCAATCAGATTAAAGTTTTAAGAGAAAACGGTTTTGGTGAAAATGGCGAATATATCGGTCTCGATGTTAAGGTTATGAGAACACAGAAACAGGAAGGAAGCTATCAGCATCTTATCAACAGCTTAAAAATTGCAAAAGCTCTTGAAGAAAAGGCAGCAAAATTTGACTATGACTTCCAGAAAAAATGTGTCGAAGAAAGAGATTACGAAAAGCTCGAATTATATGTAATGGAACTTTTAATGGGATTATAATAATTTTCCTTTCAATATTTTATAAAAATGGCGTGTCTCAATAAGTGATTTTTCACTGAATTGAGGCAACGCCCTCTTTTTTGTCCAAAATGTGGATGATATTTAAAATTTATTGGGATTTTGGTGTACTAAACAAATTCTTGCGAATTTATTAGTCAAGAGTTAAAGAAGTTTATTTAAACTCATATAATTATTTTTGAATAAATTTTAGACTGACACTTTTCAATGCCGGTCTGTTTGCCATACTATTAATTCCTTAAAAATTTTTTAAGATTTTTAAAATTTCTCTTGACTTTATTTAGCAGATCTTCACTTTTATTTATAAATTGCAGCATAAATGTTATTTTCAGAAACTTCCAGCAGAGTTTTTCCGCTGTATTCAAACTTTTCTCCAAAAGATACAGCTACATATACGGTTTCATTTTCACTTTTACGGGCATACTTTATGAAATTTTCCCCCGTCTCCTGAAAAACAATATTTCCGCATTTAACAGCTTCGTTGTTATTCTTTAGAAAAGCAAGTTCTTTATAGAAATTCTGCAGGCAGGTATTTTGATCTTCCCACTGATAAAAGCATCTGTTCAATGGGTCTTCAAAACCCTCCATACCTATTTCATCGCCATAATAAATACATGGATTTCCCGGAAGAGTAAACTGCAGAAGTGCCGAAACTTTAGCAAGAGATAAAGCTCTTTCACGGTCTGCCCCCGATAATCTGAATTTTGCCTTTTCAGTCTTACTCATACCATCGCCCTTACCTGAAAGAGCAGTAATAATTCTTGGAGTGTCGTGGGTTGAAAGCAAATTCATAAGGCAATCCAAAACCGGACGAGGATAGTTTTCTGCTATGGTCATAATTCTGTCTGAAAAGTCTTTTCCTGTAATTTTTCCTGTTACAAATCCCAATATTGCTTCCTTAAATGGATAATTCATTACTGAATCCAGTTCCGTATTTGAAAAATACTTTCTTCGTTTGCTGTAGCTTATTTTATTTGATGCGTCCTCCCATACTTCCCCTAAAAGCAAAGCATTGGGATTGACTTCTTTTAATTTTTTATGAAAAGCTTCAATAAACTCATCGGGAAGTTCATCAGCTACATCAAGTCGAAAACCATCTGCACCAAGCTTTATCCAATGACAAATCACACTGTCCTCTGCATGTATTATATAATCCATATAACTTTGGTTTAATTCATTAACACAGGGTAATGTATCAATTCCCCACCAGGAAGTATATCTGTTGGGGTATTCCTCAAACTGAAACCATTCTCTGTAAGGAGAATCAGGATTACTTACAGCACCATTTCCAAAAATTCCTTCTGCGTCAAAATAAACACTGTTGCTGCCTGTATGGGAAAATACACCGTCAAGAATAATTTTTATATCAAGCTGGTGTGCTTTTTCACACAAAATTCTGAAATCATCCTCTGTTCCGAGAAGGGGATCAATTCTTTTATAATCTGCTGTATCATATCGGTGGTTTGAATATGCCATAAAAATAGGATTAAGGTATATAATACCAACTCCCATACTTTTAAGATATGAAAGCTTTTCAGTAATTCCCCTTAAATTTCCGCCAAAGAAATCGCTGTTGGTTATTCTGCCATTCTCATTTGGCAAATATACAGGTGTATCATTCACGTCTTTATGTAATTCATAGGGCATAAGCTTGCCTTTTGGGTCAATTTCTCCTGTTTTTGCAAATCTGTCAGGAAAAATCTGATACATAACCCTGCCTTTAAAGTCATCAGGTGTATCATAATTTTTATCAAAGCAAGTAAGCTGCCATAAATCACCTGCAGCAATATTGGTATCATCGCCTTGCTTAAACAAATCGAAAGTCTCGTTTTTTGTAGTAATATTAAAATAATAAAAATAAAGACCACAAGCAAAGAGCGAAAATTGCGTACAATAAACTTCATAACAATCATCTTTTGACTCAAGCACAAACGGCAGAGTCATTTTAAAGCCATTTTCGGAGCTGATGCAAAGGCATACCGTCTCCGTCTCACAGCTAATCGGAATTTTAATACGCAATGTACACAATTCATCCTGTCTCAGGCATCCAAAAGGTGATTTATAGTATTCATTTTTGCTGTTAAATAAAATTCGCATTTCTTTCACCATATGATAAATATTCTGAAGCTGTAGCAAAACAAAATCCATTTTGCTACAGCCTCAAATGTTTTAATACTTCATATTCCAGATATTATCCGCATATTCTTTTATAGCTCTGTCCGAAGAGAAAATTCCTGCCTTTGCTATATTAACCAAAGACATACGGGCAAAGTCAAGTTTAGAACGATACGCATTTTCAGCAGCCTCATGAGCCCTTACATAATCAGCAAAGTCAGCCAAAATCATATAACTGTCCGCAACACCGAAATCGTTTGTAAGGAGCGAGCGTCTGATATCCTCAAATTTAACACCCAGAACTCCTGATGTAAGCATATCAATAACAGCTTTAAGCTCGGGATTGTTATTTAAATAATCTGTAGGACGATAGCCTTTTCTCCAAAGCTCCTCTACCTCATCAGCGTGGAGACCAAACAGGAACATATTTTCGTCTCCAACCTGCTCGTGAATTTCAACGTTGGCACCATCTAAAGTTCCTAAAGTTACAGCACCGTTAATCATAAGCTTCATATTACCTGTTCCTGATGCCTCTTTGCCTGCAACGGAAATTTGTTCAGAAATATCTGCTGCAGGAATAATAATCTCAGCAAGAGAAACTTTGTAGTCTTCGATAAATACAACTTTAATCTTATCACGAACCACGGGATCAGAATTAATCATATCTGATACTGCAACAATCAGGCGAATAATTTGTTTTGCCATAACATAACCTGCCGATGCCTTTGCCGCAAATATAAATGTTCTTGGAACGTAATCACCATTAGGGTTATTTTTAATTTTGTTGTAAAGATATAAAATATGAAGCACATTTAAAAGCTGACGCTTATATTCATGAAGACGCTTAACCTGAACATCAAAAATAGAATCAGGCGATACATTTATACCATTTGCCTTGGCAATATAATTTGCAAGGCGAACCTTGTTATTATACTTAATCTCGCAAAGCTTATTTAAAACCTTTTCATCGTCAGCATATTTCAAAAGCTTTTCAAGCTCAGTGCTGTCATGCTTAAAGCCATCACCAATTAATTCTGTAAGGAATGCAGTAAGCTCAGGATTAGACTGACAGAGCCATCTTCTGTATGCTATACCATTAGTTACGTTGGTGAACTTATCGTTTGCAATATTATAATAATCGTGGAAGATACCTGTTTTCAAAATATCACTGTGAAGCTTGGAAACACCGTTTACCTTATGACATGCAGCAAGGCAAAGATTAGCCATACGAACTTCTCCGTGAGCTATAACTGCCATATAATCAATTTTAGCAATATCACCCGGATAAATCACATGAAGCTGTGCAACCAAACGACGGTTGATTTCACATGCAATCTGATGAATTCTTGGCAACTGTTCTTTGAACAGGTTTTCATTCCAGCGTTCAAGAGCTTCACTCATAACAGTATGGTTTGTATAGGTTAATGTGTCGCATGTGATTTTCCACGCATCGTCCCAACCATAATCATATTCATCCACCAGAATTCGCATAAGCTCAGGCACGCAAAGAGCCGGATGTGTATCATTAATGTGTATAGCCACTTTTTCGGAAAGATTATCAAGTGTTCCGTAATGCTTTAAGTGTCTGTTTATGATGCTTTGCAATGATGCAGACACAAGCAGATACTGTTGCTTCAATCTTAAAATTTTTCCTGCAATGTGATCGTCTGCAGGATAAAGTACCTTTGAGATAACCTCTGCCATAGTATTCTCTTCAAGGGATTTTGCATAATCACCTCGTGAAAAGGCAGCCATGTCAAAACGATTTGCAGATTTTGCACTCCAGAGAACAAGTTTATTAACTGCATCTGTGTCATATCCTGAAATATACATATCATAAGGTATTGCAATAACAGAATTATAATTTGTGTGTGCAACCTTAAATTTTCCATTATCGTCCCAGCCATTAACTTCACCGCCGAACTTTACTTCGACAGCTTCGTCTTCTCTTGGATTAAGCCATACATCACCCATACTAAGCCAGTCGTCAGGAAACTCCATCTGCCATCCATCTACTATCTTCTGCTTGAAAATACCAAATTCGTAGCGAATTGAAAAGCCTGTTCCCGGTAGCCCCACACTTGTCATTGAATCAAGATAGCAAGACGCAAGACGTCCAAGACCGCCATTTCCAAGACCTGCATCAGGTTCCATATCGTACATATCCTGAATGTTAAATCCGCATTTTTCCACTGCTTTGGCAAAAGCTTCTTCAACGCCAAGATTGTAAAGATTGTTTCGAAGCGATGTGCCTACCAAAAATTCCATAGACATATAGTAGACCTGCTTATCACCATCTTTTCTGAATTTATCATGAAATTTCTTTCTTTTTTCAGCAAGAAGGTTCTGTACAACCCTGCAAAGTGATTTATACATCTGCTGTGAGGTTGCCTCTTTAATATCACATCCGAAAAGTCTTTCACATGCATTTGAAAGCATCTGAATTTCCGTGTCATTCTTTACCGTCTTCTTTACCGGTGCTTTTGTATTCTGCTTCTTTGAAGCAGAAGCAGTTGTCTTTTTAGTTGATACCTTAGTTGTTTTCTTTTCCATTATTTTCTCCTATTATGCTAATTCATTATATAAATTTAAATACTCACTTACTGAGTTTTTCCAACCACTGTTATATTTTATGAGATTCTTTACATGTTTCTCCCATTTTTCACGGTTTGAGTAAAAATCAATACACCTGTCAATCGCACCAAGCATATCGTGGGCATTATAACCCTTAAATGTAAAGCCTTTACCCTCTAATGTTTCAACATTCAATGGTGGTACCGTGTCAACAAGTCCGCCGGTTTCACGGACAACGGGCACAGTTCCATATCTCATAGCAATAAGCTGCGACAAACCACAAGGCTCGCTCTTAGACGGCATAAGAAACATATCTGCTGCCGCATAAAGCTTATTTGCAAGAGACGGATTAAAAGTAATATTTGCTGACATCTTATCCTGATGAATATATGCATTAAAATTAAACATATCCTCATATTTAGAATCGCCTGTGCCTATTACAACAAACTGCAGGTTTCTCTGCATAAGCTCGTGCATAACATATTCTACAAGGTCAAGGCCTTTATGACTTACCAATCTGGTAATCATAGCAATCATAGGCACATCAGCTAAAACAGGAAGACCAAGCATCTTTTGAAGTTCTGCCTTGTTTTTAGCTTTTCCCGAAAGGTTAGCTGCAGTATATTTTTCAAATATAAGAGAATCCTTTGCAGGGTTGTAAAAATCAGTATTAATACCATTTACAATACCTGTAATCTTATATTCGTTCTCTTTTAAAATATCCTGCAGGCCATGAGCAAAATACGCATGGCGGATTTCGTAGGAATATGTTTTAGACACAGTAGTTACTTTGTCAGCCATAACTATTGCACTCTTCATAAAATTTATGCAATTGTCATAGGTTAAAACATTTCTGTAATATTCGTCAATGCCAATTACATCCTCTAAAAATTCATTTGGCATCTTGCCCTGATACTCAATATTATGAATAGTAAATACGGTACGTGCATTATCATAAATACCATTATACAATGCTTTTTTCAGCACAGGAATAAGTGCTGTCTGCCAGTCATTACAATGAATAATGTCAGGAAAATAATCAAGCTGACGCATAGCCTCTAAAATTGCCAGTGAAAAGAAGGTAAATCTTTCACCATCATCATAGTGGCCATAAATGCCATCGCGATAAAAATAATGTTCATTATCCACAAAATAATAATTTAGTTTCTTGCTTCGGCTTACTGCTTTAAATATTCCAACATATTCTGTACGCCAGGCAACACGAACACTGAAGTTTTTAACAAATTCAACCTTAATATCCGTATTATCTTTAATAGATTTATAGTAAGGTATAAATACACTTACCTCAACATCTTTTTCCTTAGCCAAAGCCGCAGGAAGTGCCTGCGCAACATCGCCAAGACCGCCACTTTTTATATAAGGCGCAGCCTCACTTGCGGCATATAGTATCTTCATATTGTCTCACCTTTCTTAACAATAACAGGACTGGTGCAAGCACCTAAAAGCCGTTTACCTTCAGTTATTGTTACATTCTTGTCAATAATCGCATTTTCAATATATGCACCCTTTTTTATTTTGCTTCCCTGCATAACAATAGAATCAATAACTACAGCACCTTCCTCTATGGTTGCATCACGGAATAAGACAGAATTTTTAAGCTCACCATAGATTTTGCAACCATCGGCTATAATACAATCATTAACTACAGAATTTTCTCCATAATAGGTTGGTATCTCATCACGAACCTTTGTATAAATAGGTGCTGATGGTTTATACAGACCTTTCTGAATTTCTTCATCAATAAGCTTAATGTTGTTTTTCAGGTATGATGCTATGTCGCGGTTTCTGAGCACAACATCTTCAAATTCATATAAATTAACCGAAAGCTTATTACTGTTGAAAAACTTCTGTAAAAAGTCTTTTTCAAAGTGATAATAACCTGCTGCAACACTTTCTGTAACTACTTCTATAAGGTATTCCCTCTTCATAATAAACATACCAAGACCAACAAAAGAATTCTCGTTTGCCTTACAGTTTACATTAATAGTTTTAACACTGTTATCATCATTTGCCTCAAAAACTACAGGATAGCTGATATCATCAATAATTTTTGATGACACAACAACAGTAATATCCCTGCCTGACTTAATATGTGCAGCAAGCACATCCCGATAATCTATATTACAAATAGTTATTGTATCAGAAAGCACCACATATTCACTTTTTTGCGAATTCAGAAAATTAAGTGCAGTATGAAGTGCTTCTAACTTGCCGTGATATATTTCGGACTTTCCCGATGCAAAGGGAGGAATGATATATAATCCTCCTGTTTTACGGTTAAGGTCCCACTCCTCACATGAACCAAGATGGTCCATAAGTGATTCATAATTGTATTTTGTAATAACACCGACTGATGTTATATCTGAATTTACCATATTGGACAGAACATAATCTATCTGTCTGTATCTTCCCCCAAAGGGCAAAGATGCTACGGTTCTTTTAGCTGTAAGGTCTCCTAATGCGTCGTCGTAAATGTTAGAAAAAATGATACCTGACATTCTTTTCATAGCCACGCGTCTCCTCTCACACAATCTGGTTAGGCTTTACAGTAGTATTTTTTTCTACCTGCATGCCTTTACCAACTACACTGATGCCCCATTCATCTCCGTCATAGTACACAGGGTCATCGCCAACCCTTGTGTTTTCATTAATAACTGCACCTTCGCCTATAATTGCATACTTGATAACAGCACCTTTTTTTATAACTGCCTCAGGCATAATTACACTGTCGTATATTTCAACACCTTCTTCAATAGTGCATCCGGTAGAAACAACGCTGTGGCTGATTTTACCCTTAACAGAACAGCCTTCGGCAACAAAGGAATTTTTAATTTCACTGTTTTTTGCAATAAAGCTGGGCGGCTTTGCGTAGTTTCGTGCATATGTTTTAAATACCTTATCACGAATATCAAAAGTACCGTCTAAAAGCTCCATATTAGCTTCCCACAAGCTGTGGATTGTACCAACATCTTTCCAGTAGCCATCAAATTTGTACGCAAACAATCTTCTTTTATCATTAAGAAGTGCCGGTATAACGTTTTTACCAAAATCATTATCTGACTTTTCATCTGCTTCATCGGCAATAAGGTACTGATACAGAATATCGCTCTTAAAGATATAAACTCCCATAGATGCAAGATTACTCTTTGGATTTTTTGGCTTTTCCTCAAACTCATATATTGAACCATCAGGATTTGCGTTCATAATACCAAATCGACTGGCCTCCTCTATAGGCACTGTACGAACAGCAATGGTACATTCTGCATCATTTTCAATATGAAACTTAAGCAGCTTTGCGTAGTCCATTTTGTATATGTGATCTCCCGACAGAATTATTACATGCTCAGGATTATAATTTTTTATGAAACGGAGATTCTGGTATATAGCATTTGCAGTTCCTTTATACCACTCCATTTTTTTAGATTGTGCATATGGTGGTAAGATGTGCACACCACCAAAATTTCTGTTAAGACCCCAGGGTTGACCATTACCTATGTAATCGTTTAACTCCAACGGCTGATACTGAGTCAGAATACCAACTGTGTCTATTCCTGAATTGACGCAGTTGGAAAGAGGAAAATCTATAATTCGATATTTCCCTCCAAATGGTACTGCAGGCTTGGCTGTTTTATCGGTAAGTACCAACAACCTGCTTCCCTGCCCGCCTGCAAGCAGCATAGCAATACACTTTTTTCTTCTGTCCATCATAAGGGTGCCCTCCTTTTTTTATAGGGGCTATAAAAAACTCAGTTTTTACAGTCCTTTGTTTTAGGGGTAGGAAAAAATGTTCAGTTAAAGTATTTTGCAATTATAAACTTTTTCACATTCCCTTTTTTTATTATTTATTAACCACTTTCATGTAGTATACAGTAGAAAGGGGCGGAAGCGTTGCAGTAATTGACTGTTCAAATCCGTGCATAGGAATTTTCTTTGTTTTACGTCTTACAAGACGAGTTCCTGTTCCGCCATATTTAGCACTATCGCTTGAAAGAACAGCTTTATATTCTCCCTCCGGCACTCCAATTCTATAGTTTTTCCGCATAACAGGACAAAAGTTGCATACAACCACTATTTCTCTGCCTTCACAGTCTCTGCGAATAAATGATATTACACTCTGGTCATGGTCGTCATGTGCAATCCACTGAAATCCTGTCCAGTCTGTATCGTTCTCCCAGAAAGGTTTATTGTTAAGATAAAAAGCATTCAAATCTTTCACATATTTTTTCATCTCATTATGCTTGTCATGCTCAAGCATAAACCATTCGAGAGGTTTTTTGTAATTCCATTCAATAAATTGAGCAAATTCATTGCCCATAAAATTAAGCTTTTTCCCCGGATGAGCCATCATATATCCATAAAAAGCTCGCAGATTTGCAAATTTTTCCTCATAACTTCCGGGCATTTTTCCAATCATAGAACCTTTTCCATGAACAACTTCATCATGGGACAAAGGTAAAATGAAATTCTCAGAAAAAGCATATGTCAACGAAAAGGTAAGGTCATTTTGCCTTCCTTTTCTGAAAAGGGGGTCTGATGACATATAACCAAGCATATCATTCATCCAGCCCATATTCCATTTGAAATTAAATCCAAGACCACCGTCATACCCAGGCTTCGTTACCATAGGAAACGCAGTAGATTCTTCAGCTACCATAATTACCGACGGGTTGAATTCAAAAGCGGCACTGTTCATATCACGAAGAAAATCCACAGCATCAAGGTTAATATTGCCACCGTACTGATTAGGACGCCACTGACCGTTTTGTCTGCCATAATCCAAATAAAGCATTGATGCAACTGCATCTACACGAATACCATCAATATGATACTTATCAAGCCAATATACCACATTTGATATCAAAAATGATCTTACCTCATACCTGGAATAATCAAAAATTCGTGTCTTCCAGTCAGGATGTTCGTTTCTAAGTGAATCGCTTGATTCATAAAGACAGCTGCCATCAAATTCGTATAATCCATTCTCGTCCTTGGGAAAATGTGCACCTACCCAATCCAGTATAACTCCAATACCTTCAGCATGGAATTTATCTACCAGCTTCATAAAATCTTTAGGAGTTCCGTACCTTGAAGTGGGAGCATAATATCCTGTAACCTGATATCCCCATGACGGATCGTATGGATACTCACTGACAGGCAAAAGCTCAACATGGGTGGAATTCATGCTCTTAACATATTTAACAAGCTTGTCAGCAACATCCGTATAAGACAAAAAGTTACCATCTTCATACTGCATCCAAGATCCTAAATGTACCTCGTAAATATTCATAGGTTCTTTTGTAACATCTTTCTTTGCCTTTTTGCTGTAATATGCCGAATCTGTCCATTTAAAGCCATCTAAATCATAAACTTTTGATGCATTTTCAGGACGTGTGCACGCATGAAACGCATATGGGTCGCTTTTATAAACTGCATTACCATTCTTTTTTGTAATATAGTATTTATATTCATCAAAAACCTGTGCATTATTAACCTGTGCTTCCCATACTCCATAACCGATGCTGTGCATAGGACAAGCAGATGTATCCCAATTGTTAAATGAGCCCACTAAAAATATACGCTCAGCATTTGGTGCCCAAACTCTGAAAACATATCCGTCCTTTGTTTTATGACACCCCATAAAACTGTAAGCCTGTGAACATTTTCCGCTTGCAAATTCGCAAAGAAGAGTATTTAGACTATTTTGTTCTTTTTTGGTCATATGAATCTCTCCTTACAGTATCTTACTTTCTCTTAATAAAGATTATACATTAAAATGCTGTTTATGTCAAGGATATGCAATTTTACAGAATTTGAAAAAACTCTGTTTTCACCCAAGTTTTTTCATTGAAAATTCAAAGGAAATATGCTATAATGATTTCATCGAAGATGAAATCAGCGATATAAATTCCTGACGGAATTTGCGATATACCAAAAGGCGCGATATATCCTGACGGATGCGATATGTCCCTTCGGAACGAGATAAGGAATTTATATCATATCGCAACCGAATGAAATGAGGTTATATCGCATTTGAATGAAATAAAAATATATCGCACGAACGAAGTGAGTATATCGCAGAAAAAGGTTAATGCAATAGATAAGATAATATACGATAATTTGAGCAATAAATGCGGTACAATTCGCAGAATGCTTATTGCATCTGTTACTACTGCCAAGAAAAGTGAGTGAGAATACTATGAAAATACACATTATTGGATGTAGTGGTTCGGGTAAAACTTATTTGGCAAAACACCTTTCCAAAAAGTACAATATCCCTCAATTTGATTTAGACGATATTCAATGGGATAATACTACGGATGCTTATGGTGTTAAAATGCCAATTGATAAACGAAATGTATTGTTTGAAGAAATACTTAAAAATGATAGCTGGATTATTGAGGGTGTTTATTATGCATGGGTAGGACAAAGCTTTAAAGATGCTGATATAATTTATGTGTTGGATATGCCAGAGTATCTTTATAAGTGGAGAATAATCCTGCGTTTTATAAAAAGAAAAGTTGGAATTGAAAAAGGTAAAAAGGAAACTTTAAAATCAGTAACTAATCTTCTTAAATGGACAGATACCTTTCAAAACAAGAATCTGAAAGAAATTAAAAACATATTAGCAAACTACGAGGACAAAGTTGTTTTGCTTTCGAATAAAAGAGAAGTTAGCAAAATTATTGATTGATTCTGTGGCATCTAAATCGTTCACTGATTTTAGTAAAATTATTGAATGATAAAAAAATGCTAACAATTATTTCTCCCTGAATAGGCTCCAATTGCCGTTGGGGGGAACTATTTGCTAGCACATGGTTAGTATAATATATTTTTTTCGTGTTGTCAAGTTAAAAGAACATCCTGCTTTTGTCCCTGACTTGACATAAGTCGAATTATGTCGAAATATGTTAAATACTACAGAAAGAAGGTATATTTTATGAAAAAAACATTAGCATTAGTTATAGCTTTAGTATTAATTTGCTCAACATTTGTAGTTTATGCAGATACAAATAGTGAGTATAATTGTAGTGATTGGGCAAAAGAAAGCATTGATAGAGCTTTTAATACCTATCTTTTAAATAGTGAAAAAGAGTATGAATTCAAAACTAATATTTCTCGTCTATATTTTTGCGAATTGATATTTAATCTAGTTATACAGACGCCTTATTTTCAAACATGGTGTGAGGAAAATCCTGAGGGGAATGGAACAGAGTTCCCGTCTTTTATAGATAAAGCATTTACTGATACAGAAGATGTAAGTGTTCTGTTCTTACATCATATTGGAATCATTAACGGAAAAAGCGAAACGGAATTTGCCCCTAATGATAATCTTACCCGTGAGGAAGCTGCAACTATTATTGTACGCATGATAGATATAACAACACCAATGGCAGCTACAGAAGTTTGGTATGAGTATAATGATTTAAGTGATATATCTGATTGGGCTATGAGTTCAGTTCAAAGAATAAGCAATTTGGGATTTATGAAAGGTGTTGGAGAAAATAAATTTGCTCCCAAGGATACATACACGACGGAACAGGCAGTTGTTACAGTTGTTAGAGTTTTTGATGCTTATTACATAAATTGGATTTCTGAAATTATAAAAAATGAAGCAGGCGAACTTGGTTATGTATACGAAAATGATACGTGGAATTATGTAACATATGATATGGCGGTTGGAAGAAGAGTTAAGCCTATTGATGTTAACAAAGATGAATTCAAAGTGCATGAAAACGAAAAATTTGCATTTGATAATAAAAATGTATATCTTATGGGGAATAAGATAGAGGATGCTGACCCGATGACATTTAAAATTATTACTGATGATGGGGAAATGCGTTATGCTAAAGATAAAAAAACAGTATACATCTACCTTGAAGATGGTGCAATTATGAAAGTTATTGGTGCAGATCCGGAAACATTTGAAGTGTTGGATTATCCTTATGCAAAGGATAAGAATGATGCATATAACGGATGTCTGCCGTTGTATGTAGATGATGTTGGCAAATTTGAAGTTGTTGAAAGCGGTGATGGATGGACAAGAATTAGTTATCCTGATTCGTTTTTAACAACAGCATTAAATTCCAAGGAAGTTGCAGAATATAATAAGAAATACGGATTTATTGATACAGCAGTTATATATTCTGAGCAAGGAAAGGCAAAAACAGAAAAATTAATTTATGAGGGATACAGAATCATGGAAGAAAAAACATTGACGGATATATGGTCGATTGAAGAAAAGGAAAACTTTATAGTTGAAATGAGCCAATATATAGCAGAAAAATGCGAGTATGGAAATAATATGGGAAATTTGAATGAAGAACAGAGAGTTTTCTATATTACGCAGGCTCTAGAAATGGAAGTAAATAATGGTGGTTTTTCGCAGTTCTTCTTTAACTCAGATGGTTGTTTTGGCAATGAACTTGTTTCTTCTTTTGAAAAAATAGGTGCTATGAAAACGGCAGAAATTTGCAAAAAGGCGATTAGCATATATGGAGATAAAGTTCCAACTGACAGAGATGAAAGAGAAGATGTTTTAACTCCTGATGATGAAAAAGAGGAAGAAAGAATAGAAGAAATACTTAACGAATGTGATGATGCTTTCTTTGAATATGAAGATGATTTACTTGAATTAAATTATCAGTTTATTATTAACAATAAAGAATCGTTTTTGAAATAAAACGAGAACACAATTTACACGTGTCAAGTCCATACAATTTAAAAGATTAGTTTGCCGATTTATGATATTTACATAAATAGTCGGATGCGAGAAAATCCAGTATTCTCGCGGGTTCTAAGGAAAAGTGTTAAAGGAAAACTCAGTGAAAAATAGTAGGTCCTATTATTCACTGTTCTCCTAACTTGACAAACTCATTGAATTGCCTGACGGCATGAATTGAAACCTGCAGTTTCATGAATTGAGTCTGCGACTCATGAATTGCACCTGTCGGTGCATTAAAGGCAATTCAATTCGTGTTGCATTAGCCAATTCATGACAACGGTAGTTGTCAATTCATAAAACGGAGGTAATTTTTTTGGAAAGAAAAAGCGGTGTTTTGATGCATATTTCCTCATTATTTGGAGATTATTCCATTGGCGACTTTGGTCATCAGGGCAAAATATTCATCGATTTTTTAGCAGATTGCGGATATTCTTACTGGCAGGTGTTGCCGTTTTGCCCATTGGATGAATGTAATTCGCCCTACAAGTCTGCCTCATCCTTTGCAGGAAATCCATATTTTGTCAGTCTGGAAATTTTACATAACAAAGGCTTACTGACTAAAGAAGAGCTTATCTCACAAAAGCAGAATACTCCTTATGTATGTGAATATGAACGTTTGTATAAAGAAAGATTATCAATTTTAAAGATTGCCGCAAGCAGAGCTATAAATAAATCGGATATTGAAAGCTTTACAGCAAAAAACCCCTATATCGAAAGCTTTTGTAAATTTATGGCAATCAAAAACGAAAATAATGATAAACCATGGGACAAATGGGACAACGAAAACTATAAAGACGATGTCTTGTTTATTTGGAAATTTATTCAGTATGAATTTTTCACACAATGGGCAGAGTTAAAAAATTATGCCAACAGCAAAGGTATTAAGATTATTGGCGATATGCCTATTTATGTTGCTTTTGACAGCAGCGATGTATGGGCAAACAAAAATCTCTTTAAGCTTGATAAGGATAATGTGCCTGTTACAGTTGCAGGAGTTCCTCCTGATTATTTTACTGCAGACGGACAGCTTTGGGGAAATCCTATATACAATTGGGATGCTATGGAAAAAGAGGGTTTTCGTTGGTGGAAAGACAGAATATCCCATGCATCAACGATGTTTGACGGAATTCGAATTGACCATTTCAGGGCTATTGAATCCTTTTGGGAGGTTCCCTCTTCAGCTAAGACAGCCAAAGATGGGGTTATGAGCAAAGGGCCCGGTATGAAGCTGATTGATGCAATCAAAGAAAACCTGTCTGACACAATGATTATTGCAGAAGATTTAGGACTCATCACAGAAGATGTAGTTAAGCTTCTCAAAATGAGTGGCTTCCCCGGTATGAAAGTTTTCCAGTTTGCATTTATGGGGGACCGGAATTCTCCTCATCTTCCCCATAACTACTCCAATCATTGTGTGGCATATACAGGAACTCACGACAACAACACTTTACTTGGATATTTATGGGAGCTTGATGACACAACCCGACGCAATATGCTCGAATATTGTGGGCATAAAGAACAAAGCTGGGAAAATGGTTGCGATTCCATAATCCGTACTATGCTTGGTTCTCATGCAGGATTAGTCATTATGCCTATTCAGGATTTGCTTGGTTATGGCTCCGACACAAGATTAAACACTCCAGGCAGAGCCGAAGGCAACTGGGGATACAGAATCACAAAAGAACAGCTTGATACTATTGATAAAGCAAAATTCAGACGTTTGAATGAGCTTTATTACAGAATATAAAATTTGAAAACGCCGTTTTTAACGGCGTTTTCAAATTTTATATTATTTTCAATAAATCATCCAAAGCTTTTAACCCATGTTACCAAAGAATTGTGATAAATATTCTCCCGTACATCTTTCTTCATCTGCTCTGTAACAGGACCATTATGCCTCATTTTTTCAAGTATTGCTTCCTGAAGCTCTTCCACTGTCATTTCTTCAAAAGTCTTATTATTCTTTGAGTTAAAGCCAGGTTCTGCTTTTGCAGACATTTCTTCTGCAAATATTTCAGTTTCAACTGTTTTCTTCTCGATTGTTGTTTCTGTTGTATTATTAATTTCAAGTTCTATTGGCTCAACAGGTTTGTCATTTTCACACGCAGATAACCAGATTTCTCCTGAATTCGCCTTCACATTAACAGATAAACAGCCATCTTTTACTAATGCTTTTTCTTCGGAAATTCTGCCTATATATTCCCTTTCAGAGTTATAAGGGATATTCATATAATAATCATTATCACTGTTATTCACGGTTACTATTACAGACTGACCGTTGTAGTTTCTTGAAAAAGCATACTGACAATTTGTAAGAAGCAGCTCTTTATAATCACCGTAGGATAATGCTTTTGTTTCTGTTCGTATTTTCCCTAACCTTGAAATCAAATCAGTAAAAGTATTTCTTTTAGTAGCATTAACATATTGTTCGTATGAAACAGCAGGTCTTAAAGAATCGTCAAAGCCTTGTTCTTTTCGTCCGTCAATACCGAATTCTGAACCATAATAAACAGAAGGAACCCCGGGTAATGTGTACATCAGAATGTGTACAGGCATAAAATGCCTTTTATTACTCAGTTTTGTATAAATTCGTTCAACATCATGATTATCAACAAAATTATATAATTTCAGTCCATCAGGGGAATTTCCTCCCATATCATACAAACGTTTCACAGTATGGGCAATTTCAAAATAATTGTGGTCGTTGTGTCCCGAATACAGGGCTTTATGCAAATGATAATTAGTAACAGCGTGCAATATCTCACTATTTACCCAACGGGTATAATCACCGTGTATAACCTCACCCATAAGCCAAAAATCAGGTTTTACTTCATTTGCCACCTGTCGCAGCATCTGCATATAGCTAAAATCCATCACATCTGCAGCATCCAGACGAATTCCGTCTACATCAAACTCCTTAACCCAAAAACGAACTACATCGCAGATATATTCTCTGACTTCAGGATTTTTCTGATTTAACTTAGCAAGTAAATTATATCCACCCCAATTTTCATAAGAAAAACCATCATTATATTCATTATCAGAATGAAAATTTACATTACAATACCAATCTTTGTATTTAGATGCTTCTCTGTTACAACGAATATCCTGAAAAGCAAAAAAATCCCGCCCCGTATGATTAAATACACCATCAAAAATTACCCTTATTCCCTGTTTATGACAATCAGCTACAAATTCTTTTAAATCGTCATTTGTACCGAGTCTTGAATCCAGTTTTTTGTAATCCGTTGTTTCATAGCCATGCCCTACCGATTCAAAAAGCGGCCCAATGTACAGAGCATTACAACCAAGTCCTTTTATTTTTGGAATAAAAGGAAGTAAATTAATTAATCTGTGTTCTTGTTCTGTATAAGTGTTTTGCTTTGGTGCTCCCGTCATTCCCAGGGGATATATGTGATAAAATATCGCCTCATCATACCAAGCCATTCATATTTCTCCGTCTTATATATTTTTATTCAACAGCTTTGCATACAAACTGTACAATTTGTATTATATGCAAATATAAAATATTGTCAATCTGTTTCAAGTTTCATTTTTGATAATCTCATTTCCTACCCAACGCTAATAGCCGTTATGTTAACAAAAATTTCCGTTATGATATGTCTTATGGGCTTTTTTGTTGTGATACAATTGATGGGGGACAATTGTACACTTACCAATAAATGAATGTTTGCGAAGATTGACTTTTTTTGTCGGATATGATATAATACGAGTTTGCACGGGAGAGTGAAAATAATGAGAAAATCATTGATTTTTATGCTTGTTTTCAGTGTTTTGATTGTTGGTTTAGGGATTGCTGTTGCAAAAGAATTAAGCGAAAATCCTTACAAAGACATAGATAAATCAATGTGGAGCTATAAAAGTATAACAAGCTTATATGCAAAAAGAATAATTGAGCCTGACGGTGAGGAATTCACTCCTTTTGAATACGAAACAAGAGCAAATGTTATGAACTATTTATATCTTTATGCCAAAAACCTGGGAAAAGATGTATCATTGAAGACAGAATGTGCATTTAAAGATATTTCAAAAGAGGATGATTTTTATGATGCTGTATGTTGGGCTTATGAAAACAAAATAACGAGCGGAAGCAAGAAAGATGTATTTGGTGCCGTTGAAAACTGCAGCAGACAGGATGTATGTACATTTATGATGCGTTTTGCTGACAAATACGGACTTAAATTGAAACAAAATGGTGATGAAACACAGTTTAAGGATTCTCTTGAGATAGAGCCTTACGCACGTTCATATGTATCAGCATGCAAGCTTGCAGGTATCGTAAACGGTGATGAAAAGGGATATTTTAATCCTTATGATGAAATCACAAAAGAAGAAGCTGCTGTGGTGATTGATAAATTTATGCAGGCGGTTTCTAAAAAGTCAAAAAATACAGTATCTGCCCAAAAAGGAAAGTATGACTATCTTTACGAGAGCTATAAACCTGCTCCCTTTAAATCTATGGTAGGAGAGTCAAAGGCAGTTAACGATTCGTGGTTTGATGATGCAGTGTTTGTGGGAGACTCTATTTCTGTACGTCTTCAACTTTATTCAACTGCCAGGGACCTTTTGGGAAAGGCTAAGTTTTTATGTGCTACAAGCCTTAGTCCTGAAAATGTTCTTTCACCTGTTACAGAGGATTCGATACACCCTTCTGTGGGGGGACAAAAGGTTTCTGTTCCTGACGGACTGAAAATGAGCAATGCGAAAAAAATTTATATCATGCTTGGAATAAACTCCTTGCGTGCAGGAGTTGACGTTACGGTAAATCAGCTTAAGAATTTTATAGACTATTCAAACAAAATTCTTCCTCAGGCAAAGATTTTTGTGCAGTCTGTTACGCCTATGACTAAAGACAGCAATATAAATGCTGATAACTTAAACAACGATATAATTAACGAATATAACCGTAAAGTAAATAAGATGTGTGATGAAAACGGATGGTATTTTATAAATATAGCAAAAGCCGTTTGTGATGAACAGGGATATTTAAAAGACGAGTATTGCAGCGACAATCCGGATATGGGAATACATTTTAATTCAAAAGCTGCACAAGTGTGGGTAGATTATTTAAAAACACATGTTCCTAAAAAATTGAAAGGATGATTGTAATGAAAAAAATATTGTCATTTCTCTTTATAGTATTGACTGTATGTTCTTTGTGTGCATGTTCTGTAAGCACAACTGATACAGAAAAACAACCTCTTGAGGAAAAAGTGTTGACAGAAACAGACAAAAAAGATGTTTTGGAAACTGTAAGAGATGAGATTGTTTCAGTTCTTGAAATAGATGATGCAATGTTTATAGAAACAGAAAAGCTAAATTCACTTTATGGTATAGACTCTCAAAAGGTTTTAAATTCAGCTTGTTTTGTTACTATGTCAGGAACATTTCCTCACGAAATTATAATGGTTGAAGCAAAGGAAACAGACGGAGTGGATGAAATTGCTTCTGTTCTTGAAAATAAGCTCAGCGAGGTGCTGGTTCAGTCAATGTCATATGATGCTGAAAATTATGCTCTTGCACAGCAATGCAGAGTTTATATAAAAGATAATTATGTTACGCTGTTTCTTTCACCACAGCATAAAGAGATGCAGGAAATCCTTGAAAAATATATTTAAGCAACTGCTTAAGGAGTAACTATGGTATTTTCGAGTATAGAATTTTTGTTCGTATTTTTACCGGTGGTATTGCTTTTTTACTACATTCTGCCCGGTAAATTAAAAAACATATTTCTTTTGATTGCAAATTTAGTGTTTTATGGGTATGGAGAGCCTTTTTATATACTTTTAATGCTCGGCTCCATAATTGTAAACTTTTTTGCAGGAAAAATTATACAAAAGGCAAGACATCAGAGGTTGTGGCTTGCTTTTTTTATGACGGTCAATATGCTTGCATTGGGATTTTTTAAATATACGCCCTTTGTTTTTGACACACTCAGGAATGTATTCGGACTTTCTTTCCTGCCATCACCTGAAATTGCGCTTCCTATCGGTATATCTTTTTACACCTTTCAGGCATCGTCTTATCTTGTAGATGTTTACAGGCAGGATTGTAAAGCAGCAAAAAGCATAATTGATTTTGCAACATATATATCCTTGTTTCCTCAGCTTATAGCAGGGCCTATTGTAAGGTACACGGATGTGGAAAAACAGCTTGTGGGAAGAACTCATTCTGTTGAACAATTCAGCGAGGGTGTAAAAATTTTTGTAATAGGTCTTTCCAAAAAGGTTCTCCTTGCAAATAAACTTGGCGCATTGTGGGAAATAACATCAAAAAATCCCCAAACAGCAGGAACTGTTGGCTTGTGGCTTGGTGCAATTGCTTATACCTTGCAGATTTACTTTGATTTTTCAGGTTATTCCGATATGGCGACAGGACTTGGGAAAATGCTTGGTTTTGATTTTTGCATTAACTTCAATTATCCTTACATTGCTAAGAGTGTTACGGATTTCTGGAGAAGATGGCATATTTCTCTTTCAACCTGGTTTCGTGATTATGTTTACATACCCCTTGGGGGGAACAGAGTAAAAAGAGCAAGATTTTGTTTTAATTTATTACTTGTATGGTCTCTTACAGGTCTGTGGCACGGTGCAGGATGGAATTTTGTTGTATGGGGCTTGTATTACGGAGTTCTTTTGCTTGGAGAAAAGCTTATCTGGGGAAATTGGTTAAATAAGAAAAACATATTTTTAAAGCATATTTATACACTGACTATAGTGATGCTTGGTTGGATTTTCTTTGCAAGTACAAGCTTTGGAGCATCAGCTAAATATATAAAATTGATGTTTATGCCAGCTGATACACCTTTATATCTTTACAGTTGGACAACTTTAATAGTTATCGGCATTTTGTCATCACTGCCTTTAGGAAAAAACATTTACGAAAGACTTAAGAATAAAAAATACACTTATCTGCTTGAAACAGCGGGAGTTCTTTTACTTATGGTTTTATGTACAGCAGCATTGGTCAGCGACAGCTATAATCCGTTTCTGTATTTCAGATTTTAGGAAAGGAGTATAAAGTTGAAAAAATATTTACTTGCGTTTTGTTTTGTGTTTTTTACATCACTTACTTGTTTGTTTCTTATTATCGGGCCGAAAAGTAACTATTCCGAAAATGAAAAGCGTTACCTTGCAGAGATGCCCGAATTTTCAACGAAAAAATTCCTTTCGGGAGAGTATTATCAAGCTTTTTCATCTTTTTTAAGAGACAGAATTCCAAATCGTGATTTGTATGTGGGAATTAATGCATATACAAATCTTGCTTTAGGGAAAAATGCTTCAAACAAGGTGTATTTTTCAAAAGATGGATATCTTATTAATGCACCTGAAGAGTATACTGCAGAAAGCTTTGAAAAAAATATAGATAATTTTGAAGCTTTTTCAAAGCTTACGAATGTTCCTTCGAAATTAATAATAGTTCCTCATACAGGCTATGTTCTCGATGATAAATTACCCGTTTTGGCAAAGGCATATAATGACGCAGAGTTATTTTGTATCGCAGACTGTAAAACGGACTACGTTGAATTTGAAGATATAACTGATGTACTTAAGAATAAAGATGGTCAGGTTTTTTACAAAACAGACCACCATCTGACTTCCTACGGAAATTATCTTTTGTACAGACACCTATCGTCAAAAGAAGAGACAGAGTACAAAAAAGAAAGCTTTAATAATTTTTACGGAACGACCCGTTCCTCAAGCGGGTACTTTCTTGCAAAGCCTGATAATATAGAACTTTGGTATGACTCAAACAGTTATACAGTAACGGTTTATAAGGATGGTGTAACAGGAGAAGAATATGATGCTCTTTTCTTTAAGGAGCATTTGAAAAATGATGATAAGTACCCTGTATATCTTAATGGAAATCAGCCTTTGGTAAAGATTGAAAATAATACAGAGGGCGAAAAAAATCTGCTTATAATAAGGGATTCTTTTGCTCAGGGGCTTGCTCCGTTTTTAGCACGGGACTACAAAAATATTTATCTTGTTGATATGCGTTATTACCGAAAAAAGGTTTCCGAATTAATAAATGAAAATGAAATTGATGAAATACTCTACATTTACGGAATAAATACTCTTTTGACGGATACAAGTTCAGCCTGGCTTATGTAAAAAAGGGACTGTAAAAAAACCAATATCATTAAGTTAAGAATAATATAAAAAATCAAAACACACCTAACGAAGATAAAAATTTTAAGTTAGGTGTGTTTTTCTAAAAAAGTGCATGCAAAAAAGGCAGGCTGAAAAGTCTGC
>JAZNWH010000077.1:0-42918 GCA_045593265.1 Clostridia bacterium
TCGAACCTAAAGCAAGATAAAATTGTTGCTTTTTCAAGGCGGCAGGTCGCAGTAATACTTTCGTATTATAAGACCGACAACGATGAAAAACAGCTATTTTACTTGATTTAGGCGAGTTCGGATACTAACGCAACTGCTTAACCCCTGCGGGTTCAGTTTCCTATAGCATCGAAAAGCGTAGTTAACTGATGTCCCAAGAAAACGAGCTGAAAGCGACGTTTGATTGGCTGACAGAAGTTATGCAGGGAGCGAAGCGAGTCGTATTGCTTTTCGCTAATGCTATGGATGCAAGGAGTGCCCAAGAAAACGAGCTGAAAGCGAAGTTTGATTGGTTGCAATCTACTGCTGATCCGTTCTGAAAATTTTTTCCTATTCCTGATAACAATTTTTTAGGAGAGATGATATGATTTATGAAAATGTTACTCAGCTTACTGGCAGAACTCCATTAATGGAGCTTTCAAATACTGAAAAATACTTTAATCTTAGTGCACGGATTTTAGCTAAATTAGAGCTTTTTAATCCTGCAGGCAGTTCTAAAGACAGAGTTGCTGTATCTATGATTAAGGACGCAGAAGAAAAGGGTCTGCTGAAAAAAGGCTCCGTTATAATCGAGCCTACAAGTGGTAATACAGGCATCGGTCTTGCAAGTATGTGTGCATCCCTCGGTTACAAGGTTATTTTAACTATGCCTGATACTATGAGTGTGGAAAGACAACAGCTTTTAAAAGCATACGGTGCTGAAATTATTCTGACAGACGGAAAAAAAGGAATGGACGGTGCTGTGGAAAAAGCAAGAGAATTGCAAAAAGAAATTTCAGGCAGCATTATTGCAGGCCAGTTTGAAAATAAAGCTAATCCCTATGCCCACTACACAACAACAGGCCCTGAAATATGGGAGGACACCGAAGGAAAGATTGATATTTTTATAGCAGGAATAGGTACCGGAGGAACTTTATCGGGCACAGGAAAATTTCTCAAAGAGAAAAATCCTGATATAAAAATAGTGGGAATTGAGCCTTTTTCATCACCTCTTATTTCAAAAGGGGAGGCAGGCGCTCACGCAATTCAGGGAATAGGAGCAAACTTTATTCCCGAAAACCTTGACAGAGATATTTACGACGAAATACTGACCGTCAAGAATGAAGATGCTCTTCAAACGGGCAGATTTATTGCTCAAAACGAAGGTGTTCTTGTGGGAATTTCTTCAGGTGCTGCAGTCTTCGGTGCGAAAATTCTTGCTCAAAGAGAAGAAAACAAAAATAAAACCATCGTCGCACTTCTTCCCGACAGCGGCGAAAGGTACCTTTCAACAGATATGTTCAGATAAACTATCAAATATTTACTGCCCCAATACCCGAATTTCCTGTGAAACGGAATTTTGATGAAAAATGTTGAAATAATATAAGATATGTTGTATAATATTTTTGTCGGAGAAATCCGATAAAAGGTAAGACTTAAACAAGCGTAAAAGCTGGGCGGTTATGCTGTCATCTCCCTGAAAGGAGGTGGTTGCTATGGATAATGAGTACATAATTTCATTTATGATTATTCTGTTACTTTTAGTAATTTCCATAAAAAAATAACGCCCACCGCCAAGTGAATGCGTTATTTTCTAAATAATAATTTCGTGGCATAACCGTTTGAGGTCTTGCCTTTTTCTATAACCATTATAATATAATAAACTATGTTTTGTCAACTATTTTTAAAAAACAATAGGTATAATAAAGAAAATGAACAAAAGTGTTGGTTGAAAAGTGTCGGTAAAATTCCGAAAATTTTCAGATCACACTTTTTTGTTTTATCTACTAAAAATAAGAACTAAAAATTTAATAAACATAACGTGAAATTTGTTGTTTCCCATAAAAACATCTTGATATTTAATGTTTTTTTTGTTATAATAACTATGCCAAACTAACTTAATAATTTGTTTATGGAGTATTTTTCTTTTTTGGGAATATTATACTCTTTTTCTGCAACAATATTTTGGATTAGTTAAAAATGCGAACTCCATTAAATATTGTTGTGGAATACTCCTAGCTTTATTTAAGTTAGTTTGGCGACTATCGGAGTTTGCGTTTTTTGGGTGTGCATCTTCGATGGTTGCACGCCTTTTTTAATTTATGAAAAGTTGAAAGGAGTATAAGTGCTTTTCGCAAAAAATGTGTGTAAAATTGCAAAAACAAATAAATTTAGAGAGGATTGTTAAATAGTGAAAAAGAATGGAGTAATTTCATTAATCGCAGGAATATTTCTGTTTGTTTTTGGGTTTTGGATGCTTGACTCAAGTGGTCCGTTTAGTTATTGGGATTACAGTTCAGGAATGAGAACAATTATGGAATTTGCACCTTGGTTCTTTCTGATAATAGGAGCATTTGGAATAATTGGTGCTATATTTTATTTTATACAGGATTCAAAACCTATTATAGAAAAACACGTAAAAATTATTGAAAAAAATGGCTTGTCCGTTGTTGCAGAATTAGAAAATGGAACAAGAGAAACACTAATACTGAACAACGATGTAACTGTAGTTGTTGGGGATGTAGGTGTAGTAGCATGCAAAGGCAGTATTATTATGAATTTCAGCAAATAATAATTTTTTAATACTTAATAAAAAGAAAGGGAGAGAAGCTATCTAATTTCTCTCCCTTCTTATATAGTGAAATATTGTTCTCAAATATAAAACTATATATACCGTCCTTTTTATTTGCAATTTTATAGACATTATGATATAATATAATATTGGAATAATTTCTAATATTTTACAGAAGGTGTAATTTTGAAAAATTTACTTAACAAAAT
The DNA here is from genome assembly GCA_045593265.1 of Clostridia bacterium. Lineage (GTDB taxonomy): Bacteria > Bacillota > Clostridia > RGIG6154 > RGIG6154 > RGIG8497. Next base: position 2,800 of record JAZNWH010000077.1, read on the forward strand.
TAAAATATACAAAAACGCAGAATTTGAAAAATCTGACAGAAAAAAGGTAGTATGGTATTTTCTTGCACCATTTCTTCTTACGCTGGTGCTTTTTGTCATGACTATGATTTTCGGGCTCCGTCCTGACAGATTTTTTATGTCCCAGTGGTACTGGAAAATTATTATTACTTATATTTTCCTGCTTTCCCTTCAGGGCTTTATATTTGCTTTATGCCACAGCGGTCTTGCGTCGTTTATAATTACAACTGTTATTGCATATATATTTGAATTTGTTAATGAAACCATGTATCTTTTAACAGGAGACCCTCTTTTACCTACCGACTTGTTTATGGCAGGTAATTTGGGAGAAATTGCAGGTTTTATTGAAATTCCTTTTACTTTTGCAGAATTTTTAGGTTTAATCCTTATTTTGCTTATCATAATTCTTTATTCGCTTTTTGGCAGAGAAAACAACACAAAAGCTATATTATTAAGAATTTTTTCATTAAAATTCCGTATTTGTTATTTTGTTCCTGCAAAAAAGAAAAAAACACGTCTGCCAATAAAGGCAATTTTAAGTGTATTTTTAATTGCTGTATTTTTAGTTAACTGCTATTTACTTGCTCTGGACAGAGATTTCAGACATATAACTCTTGAAAACTTAGGCGTAACAAGAAGAGCATTTAATCCTATTGAAGACTATCAGGCAAGCGGTGCAATTCTTACATTTTTGCCAAGAGTAGGCGATATGCTTGTACCTGTTCCTGAAAACTACAGTCAGGAAACTGTAAAAGAAGCTTTAAATTCAATTGCTGATGAGTTAAAAGTTTCAGATATTGAGCCAAATATTATTGCAATTCAAAACGAAGCATGGTGGGATCCTACAGTTATTCCCAACGCTGAGTTTTCCGTTGACCCTATGGCACTTTACCATGAATATGAAAAGGATTTTGTTCATGTAAAAACAGGTTTTATGAAAACTCCCGTTTTTGCAGGAGGAACCTGTATGCCTGAATTTGAATTTTTAACAGGTATGAGTACTCTTAATCTTCCTTCAAATACATATCCTTATATTCAGTCAATCAAAGGAGAAACTGCTTCCTTTATTCTGGAATACAGAAATAACGGATATGAGACAATTGCAATACATCCTTACAAGAAGAACTTTTATGAGAGAGATACAGCTTACAAGTTTCTCGGCTTTAATAAATTCCTTGGGGACGCAGATATGACTTATACCGATAAAAAGGGACATTATATAAGCGACGAAAGTGCTTCAAGGGAAATTATCAAGGAATTTGAAAACAAGGGTGATAAAAAGGCTTATATTTTCTGTGTAACTATGCAAAACCATGGTGGTTACACTACAAAGCGTTATGACAATTACGATGTAACCATCACAAGCGAAGCCCTCACAGAAGAAGACAACAGTTGCCTTACTGACTTTACACAGGGTGTTATCGACACAATGGAAGCTTTTAAAGTTCTTACAGACTATTTTGAAACTGTTCAGGAGCCTACCCTTATTGTAATGTACGGAGACCATCTTCCTCTTCTGGGAAGCTCGGGAGAAACTTATATAAACGGTGGTATGATTGCTGATGAATACCTTTCAGGCTATTCTGCATCACCTAATCTTTATGAAACGCCTTATATTATCTGGGCAAATTACGATATTTCCGAAGTGAAAATCGAAAAAGTCTTAAGCCCTGCTGCACTTGGTCTTGAGGTCTTCAAAATGTCAGGTCTTGATAATATACCTCCTTATTACAGCCTTTACGACAAGGTTTATGAGTATGTTCCCATTTACCATCACCATATGCTTGTAAAAAAAGACGGTAAACCTTTCAGCGAAAAAGATGACTTTTTCCTTCCTGTTATAAAAAATTACAAATTAATTCAGTACGATTTATTACACGGCAAAAAATATGCTTATGAAGGAGCTAAAAAATGAAGAAAAGAACAAAAATAATTTTATGGGTTCTTATTTCTGTTTTAGTTGCCGCCTTTGTGTTATGTATGGTTTTTGCAGCAAAACACGGTTTTTTTGAAAATCCTTCTGCATTTTTAGAAAAGGCCCAAAGAAAGATAAATGAAAAAATTACTCTTATTACAGGAAGAGAGCCTTACCCTCAAGAGGAAATATGGACAGATGACTCTCCTTTCCAGACTATTGCCGATTTCCCGAAAGGGTATTATCTTTCTATCCCCGCCGACCTTAAGGTAGATACGTCAATCAGCCCCGAGCTGATCCGTGCTGACAGGGAAAATATGAGTATTACCGTTACCCGTGAGTGGGCACCATATGAAGACCCGTTTTTCTTCATTGATAACTACCTTAACAACTATTACTTAAATGAAAGATATATTGAAAAAAACAATATAACAATTCACGAAAATGAAATTTTCGATTTTAAAGGTGCAAAAGCCCAGTTCGTTTCCCTTACAAGAACTGACGGAAATGCCAAGCACCTTAATAATTACAATTACTTTTATGTTTTATCAAAAACAGGACCACAGGCATTTTTCAGAATTATGATAAAAACTGATGGTTATGAAAAAAATATTGAAGAGGTTAAAAATATAATCAATTCCTTTGACGAAACAGGTGTAAAAGGACAGAATGTTTTCAAAACAGACTTCAAGCCTGAAATCCCCAAAAACTGGAACAAGGAAACCAAAAAGCTTTACAAAGAGATAAATAAAAAAGATACCTTTATGTGGGGACTCTTTGTAGACGGTTCTTATACTATTGACCGAAATCATCAGTGGTTTCTTGATTTAGAGAAAAAGGTTGATTATAACTTTGATTTTTCTCTTCATTATGTTAATCTCTCTCCTGATTTTCCTAAGGAAGAGCTTACAAAATCATATAATGATGGTTTAATTACCGAGCTTACACTTCAGATTTCAAACCACGCAAATGATGATTTGTTCGGCGATAACCCCAACTTTGATGTTTATGACGGTAAGTGCGACGATATTATCCGTTCCTTTGCAAGAGGTGCTAAAGAGTTCGGTCATCCTTTCCTTTTCCGTCTTAATAACGAGATGAACAGCGACTGGGTAAACTACTCAGGTGTTGCAGCTCTTTCAGACCCTGATATTTTTATAGCAAACTGGAGAAGAATTTACGACATCTTTGAACAAGAGGGCGTTGATAACGCAATATGGATATATAATCCTAATGCCGAGGATTGCCCACCTGCTCACTTTAATTCATATCTTGCATATTATCCCGGCAATAAATATGCCCATATGATAGGTATGACAGGCTATAATACAGGCACTTATTATAAAGATGTGTACAGTGAAAAGTGGCGCACCTTTGATGAAATATATAAAGACCCCTACGAAAAATATATGGAGCATTTTTCAGAATTTCCATTTATAATAACAGAATTTGCTTCCAGCTCCGTAGGCGGTGATAAAGCAAAATGGATAGATGATATGTTCCTGTCCCTTAAAAACTATCCCAACATCAAAATGGCTCTGTGGTGGAGCAGTGCCGATTACGATTTCCGTAACGGAGGAAAAATCCTTGCCCGACCTTATTGGCTTGACGAAACAGACCAAACCACCCTCGCCTTCAAAAAAGGCGTCGCAGAATATAAATAATCACAAAGAAGCACTCCAAAACGTTCATTTGGAGTGCTTTATTTGTAGCTTTTTATTTGTTTAATTAATTCTTCTTTATTATTTTCACATTTTTCTTCGATTACCTGATTTAAGAGGGAGTCGAGGATGGTTTTGAAGTTTTCTTTTTGGGTTATTCCTGAATTTATCAGGTCGTTGCCGCTTATTTTTAATTCTTTTAGGGTACAGCAGAGATTTTCATCTTTTATTTTTTTCAGATTTTTTTGTATTTCATCTGTGTTTATTCCTGTTGCTTTTTTAAAATCAGCTATTTTTTCTGCAATTTCTGCTCCGTATTCCTTTACAAGATATTTCGTGCTTATTAAGTCCTGTTTTAAGTCTTTATCCTTAAATTCTTTTAATATTTTACATTCCTTTTTAAGAGTGTTTGCCAATTTTAATTTTGACAAGTCGGAATTTATCAACAGAAGTGCCCATTTTACTGACAAAGTTTTTGTATTATCTATAAAATTTATTGCAAAATCAATATTATCTGTTTCAAGACATATTTTTACTGCTTTTTCGTACTCTTTAAGATATTTACTGCAATCTGAAAGAAGCATTTTATCAAATTCTGCTTTAATTCTTTCCTTTGAAATATATTTAAGCAGGTGCATCTGCTCAAAAATTGCATTTTTCGTTTCCTTTTCAATTTCAAAACCGTAGACAGACGCAAAGCGTATACCCCTTAAAATTCTTAAAGGGTCTTCATTGAACCTTTCCATCGGATTTCCCACACATCGTATTATTTTATTTTTAAGGTCCTCCTGACCACCGAAAAGGTCGATTAAACCTGTTTTGGGATTGTACGCCATTGCATTTATTGTAAAATCTCTGCGTTTTAAATCATCCTTTATGTCCTCAGAAAAATAAACCTCGTCGGGATGACGGAAATCTTTGTAACCCTTTTCGCCGCGAAAAGTAGTTACTTCAAAAATTTCTTCATTTATTATAACGGAAACTGTTCCGTATTTAATACCTGTATCAAAGGTTTTATAATCTTTAAAAATTTCTTTGGTTATTTTTGGTATACAATTAATGGTAATATCCCAGTCTTTAGGGGTAATTAAAAGAAGGCTGTCCCGGACGCATCCTCCTACAGCAAAAGCCATTTTACCGCTTTTTTCGGCAATCTCCATTAATTTTTTTGTGTTTTCCGTCAAAAACATATATTTCACCTTTTTCATTTTAACATTTTGTATAACTTTGGTCAATATCTCTCTTGTGTTTTTTTGCTTTTTAGTGTATTATATAAATGTATAAATTTGTAAAAATACTTAAAGAGAAAGGTTTTGATTAAATGGCAAATTGTGTTGTTGCTCAGTCAGGCGGTCCTACCGCTGCGATAAATGCAACGCTTGCAGGTGTTATATACGGAGCTGTAAATTCCAATATTGACAAAATTTTTGGTGCAGTAAACGGAATTGAAGGAGTTATTAATGAAAATTTTGTTGTATTGAACGAAAAATTTGACAGCCATGAAAATTTAAGTATTTTAATGCAGACTCCATCATCATATCTTGGTTCCTGCAGATATAAGCTTCCATCTGACAGTGATGAAATTTTCGCAAAAATATTTGAGATTTTTTCAAAAAATGATATTGAATATTTCTTCTACATAGGTGGAAACGATTCAATGGATACAGTTTTGAAATTATCCAAATATGCTGAGAAAATTAATTCAAATGTAAGAGTTATGGGCGTTCCAAAAACAATTGACAACGACCTTCCATGCACTGACCACACTCCCGGTTTTGGAAGTGCTGCAAAATATATTGCAAATACTGTCCGTGAAATTTGCTGCGACAGCAGTGTATACGATTTAAAGAGCTGCACAATCATTGAAATAATGGGAAGACACGCAGGCTGGCTTACCTGTGCTTCAGTCCTTGCAAAGGATGAAGGCACAAATGCTCCTCACCTTATTTATCTTCCTGAAGTTCCTTTTGATACAGAAGATTTTCTTAAAAAGGTTAAAGAAATTTCCGACAAGGAGGGAAATGTTATTGTTTGCGTTTCAGAAGGTATTAAAAATGCTGACGGAGAATTTATCTGTGAGGAAGCATCAAGCGGTCTTGTGGATAATTTCGGTCATAAATGCCTGAGCGGAACAGCAAAGGTTCTTGAAAATTTAGTTCGCGACAGATTAGGCATTAAAGCCCGAGGTGTTGAAATTAACGTAAGTCAGAGATGTGCATCTCATCTTGCTTCAAAAACTGATATTGATGAATCCTTTGAAATAGGTAAACAGGCAGTTTCTTTTGCATTAACAGGCCATAGCGGTGAAATGATGGTATTTAAAAGAAAGAAAAAAGGGCCTTACAGTGTAAGAATAGAAAGCGAAAATATTGAAAATGCTGCAAATAAGGAAAAATGTGTTCCTCCTGAATGGATTAAAGATGCCTCTTTAACCGAAGATGCTCTCACTTACCTTTTACCCCTTGTTGCAGGCGAAACCGAGCCTGTTTATGAAAACGGTATTATTAAAGTAATAAGAAGGTAGTATATGAATTTTTCAAAAGCAAAAACTTTTCTTATAGTAATGTTTCTGGCAGTTGATATTTTTCTGCTTTACACTATTTTAATAAATTCTTCAGTAAATCCTTTCAAAAAAAATGAAAGCTATGAGAAAGTTGTTTCAATTCTTGAAAGTAAAAATATTTTTATTAATACTAAAGACCCTCTTTTAAATGAAAGAAATCTTTTCAATATTACTTTAAAGAATATTTCTGCAGAAAAGGAATATTTTCTTAATCTTATTTTGGGGGATTATACAGAAACAAATAATAATACCTTTATTTCACACAAAGGCGAAATAGCTTTTAATAAAGGACAATTTGATTTTGTTCCTGCAAAAGAAAACAAAATTTTTTCATCACCTCTTTCAAAAGAATGTTCTGAGGAAATTTTAAAGTATCTTGAAAAATCAGGTTTTTTTGTTGATAATTTAAAATATGTAAGTTCTGTTGAAGAAAAAAAAGATATATTTAAAATAACATATCGCCATTATTTTTACGATAAGGAACTTCTTAATTCAGATTTTATTGTTTATATTGAAAAAGATATTTTGTCAAGAATAAGAGGAAGCATTTATTCTGTTGACTCTTTTGATTCAAAGGTTGAAAATTTAAAAACCACAGAGGAAATACTTCTTCGTTTTTCAAATATAGCAAAAAATGACGAAAAAATTTACATTTCTTCAATTAAGGACGGTTACTGTCATCCTGATGAAGAATATGCAGCCTTTTCTCTTATTCCTGCAATGGAAATTAAACTGAAAACAGGTGAAACTTACTATTTTGATTTAACTGATGCAAAATTACTCGAAAAACGCTAATTTGTTTTATTAAATTCAAAAACACCTTAAATTTTAATTTTTTGTAATTTTTATATTTTGACCTTAAAATGCACTTATTTAAAAATAAGTGCATTTTTTAATGTTTTACGCAAATTTATTGTTGAATTTTTTTTATTTTTATGTTATAATAAACGGGTAAAGTTGTATACTTTTTTCATTAATTTATTATATAATACGGAGGAAAAAATGGAGAACCATGAATTACTTTGGAAAGAGGTCTGCGATGTAATAAAAAACTCGGGACTTATTCCTCAGATTTTGTTTGATACATGGATTAAGCCTATATATAAAGTAAAATTCGGTGAGAGAATTCTTTTTCTCTGGACACCTAACTCCCTTGTTAAAAATTCTATTTCTGAAAGATATGTGTCTTTAATTTCCGATGCGGCTAACCGTGTTACTAAGAATGTTTATAAATTATGCGTACTTCTTCCTGATGAAACTGCTCCCTCCGAGGACGAGCTTTTAAAGGACGAATTATCCTACATAAAAGAAGAAACAAAAATTAATAAAAATTACACCTTTGAAAACTTTATTGTCGGTCAGTCAAACAGATTTGCCCATGCATATGCACTTTCTGTTGCTGAATCTCCGGGCGCTAATTATTCAAATCCTTTGTTTCTTCACGGCGGTGCAGGACTTGGCAAAACACATCTTTGCCACGCTATTGTTAACTTTACCAATATGTACGCACCTGAAAGAAAGGTTATTTACGTTTCTGCAGAAAAATATACAAATGAATTTATTTCTGCCCTTAAAGAAAAAAGAACTAATGTATTTCGCGAAAAATACAGAAGTGCTGATATTTTAATTGTTGATGATATTCAGTTTATAGCAGGTAAGGTTTCTACTATTGAAGAATTTTTCCATACCTTTAACGATTTATTTGACAATGGTAAACAGATTGTTTTAACATCTGACCGTCCTCCAAATGAAATAAACGATATTGAAGAAAGACTTATTTCAAGATTTAATATGGGACTCAGTATTGAAATCAATCCCCCTGATTTTGAAACAAGAATTGCTATTCTGCAGCAGAAAGCTGAAAAAGACGGAATTTTTGTTGATGAAAAAATTATAGGCTTTATTGCAGATAATGTATTTTCTAATATAAGAGATTTAGAAGGTGCTCTTAACAAAATCCACGCCTTTGCAAGAATAAATAAAGAACTGCAAATTACAGAAAAACGTGCAGGAGAAATTCTTAAAAATATTATGACTCCTCAAAAAGAGCTTAATATTACATACAATATGGTTTTTAAAACCGTTGCTGAATATTTCCATATTTCTGTAGAAAACCTTTTAGGGAAAAGCAGAAGAAAAGAATTTTCAAATCCAAGGCAGATTTGTATGTATATCTGTTCTGAAAAAGTTACAGACGCAACGTCCGTTACAATCGGACAGGAAATGGATAAGGACCATTCAACAGTTTTATATGCTATTAACAAGGTAGCAGACGACATAGAAAAAAATACCTCAGTAAAAGGTATGGTTGAAGATATTGTTAATATTTTGGAAAAACAATAATTTATTAACATTTTTTGTTGATAAGTTAGTAAGTAATTGTGGAGAAAGTTTATAAAAATTTGATGTTTATAATTTTTACATATTATCCACCTTTTATCAACACAGATTTTCTTTGTTATAAAAGTAAAATCATTACTTTTCCACTTTTCAACCACCTATACTACGACTGCTGCTTATAAAAAGAATAATATAATATATTTTTTCACTTTTTTTGTAGTTAGAGAAATAACAATACACGAAAGGAACATTATTTATGATTAAATTTTCCTGTAAAAGAGAGGATATAGTTTCTGCTGTATCAAAAGCAGAAAAAGCTGTACCTCCGAAATCTTCACTTCCTGTTATGGAGGGTATTCTTATTAATGCATTAAAAGATTGCATTATTTTAACAGGTAATGACCTTGAAATTGCTATCGAAGCTAAATTTGATGCTGATGTAACTGAATGCGGAAAAATTGTTTTAAATTGCCGTATGTTCTCTGATATAATCAGAAAAACAGGTGGTGATACCGTTAATTTTGAAACAAACGAAAAAAATGTTGCTAAAATTACATCAGGACTTTCTGTTTTTGAAATTTCAGGTATTAATGCAGATGAATTTCCTGATCCTTTCGATTTTGAAATTAATTCAAGTATTGTTATGGAAACGTCAATTCTTAAAAGTATGATAAGACAGACTATTTTCGCAACAAGTAAAAGTGAATTTCGTCAGACTCTTACAGGTGAACTTTTCAGAGTTATTGATGATACTTTAAATGTAGTTGCTCTGGATAATCACAGAATTGCTATAAGAAAGGAAAAATTTATCCGTAATGACGGAGTTACAAAATTTGTTGTTCCTTTTAAAACCCTTAATGAATTTTTAAAGATTGCAGGAGACGAAGGAGAAGTTGAAATTTTCCCGTCAAAGAGATTTCTTATGTTTGAGTTCGGCGGATGTAAGCTTATTTCAAGAGTTATTGACGGTGAATATATTAATTATGATAAAATTATTGAAGTTCAGTCCTCAACAAAGGTAAGAGCTGATATAAGAAAAATGAGAGATACCTTTAACAGAGTTCAGCCTATCATTTTTAATGAAAAGGTTAAAAGTCCTGTTAAGCTTAATTTAAGCGGAGGCATTATTACTATAGATTGTGCAACCCTTACAGGTAAGGTTCACGACGAAACAAATGTTGATGTTTTATATGGTGATGATTTGGAAATCGGTTTTACAAATCAGTATCTTGTAGACGCTTTTTCTGCATGTGATGACGATGAGGTATTTTTAGAATTTTCTACACCTCTTAGTCCTTTGGTTATTACACCTCTTGAGGGAGATAAATTCCTTTATGTTATTCTTCCTGTAAGATTAAGAAAGTAGGAAAAGTTATGTATCTTCATTTAGGAAGAGGAAATGTAGTAAGGATTGAAGATATAATTGCCATTACCGATTTTGAACGTCTTACTTCTTTCAAAAGAGGTCAGCAATATATTGAAGAATTCTTAAAAAGGGAAGATATTGAAAATCCAAAGGGTCAGTTTTTTCCTCAAAGCTGTGTATTTGTACTTCAGGGAAACGAAGAGAAAATAAAAGAAAAAGAGGAAGAAAAACCTGAAAATTATGAAATGCATTATTTTATAGAGGACCCGCAAACAGGAAAAATTATTGAAGAATTTACAGAAACTGTTGAAATTGAAGATAAATTTGAAAAAGGCGGAGAATTTTATCTTTCTGAAGAAGAGTTAAAAGAAGAAGAGAGAGAAAAAGGAAATTCAGATTATTATAAAATAGTAGGTAAAATATCTCTTAAAGAGGAAGAAGAGGTTGATGAATATATAAGCCTTAATTTTCCTGAAATGAAAAGAATTTACGAAAAAGTAAGAGAAAACGGTTACTATAAGAGAAGATTTTTTAATTCTGAATTTTTCTGCGGGGCATCCTTTGAAGAAGTTAATTCACTTTTTAAAGAGTATACTCTTTATGAAAAGTACAGAATGGTTGCTGCATTTCGTATTCATACAATAAACGAATTTGGTGAAGATTATTTAAATGAAATTGAAAAGAATGAGGGGATTTCCTATATTTTAGGATTTGGAGACATTTATCTTCACGGTAAAAAATTGTATTATCCCGAAAAAACAAGACTTTATATTTATGTTTCTGAGTTTACTCCTCACACTTTATATAAAAGAATTAAGGAAGAAGAAAATTTAGGCTATTATGTTAGTGAAGAAGATTTATCTTGAAAATTTTCGTAATTATGAAAAGCTTGAACTTGATTTTTCTCCTGAGGTTAATTATATTTATGGCAATAACGGTCAGGGAAAAACTAATATTGTTGAAGCAATTTATATGTTTGCAGCACTGAAATCTCACAGAGTAAATCATGATTTTGAAATGATTAAGGACGGATGTGAATTTTCAAGAATAGAAATGGATTTTGAAAATAAGGAAAGAAGCTTTAATGCATCAATAGTTCTTTCTAAAAATCAAAACAGAAGAATTAAGGTTAACGATGTTTTAGCCGCAAAAAATTCTGACTTGATAGGAAAATTCAATGCAGTAATATTTTCTCCTGAAGATTTTTCTGTAATTAAAGATGGGCCATCGGAAAGAAGAAGATTTACTGATATTGCAATTTCTCAGATAAAACCTAATTATTTTAAATGTCTTTTGAAATATAAAGAAATATTAAGACAAAAAAATCTCATTTTAAAGGATACATCGGGATTTTCTGCGATGCTTGATATTTATAATGAAAGTTTATCTGAGGTTGCTGCTGATATAATTTTTTACAGACATAAATTTTATGAATTTATATCCTCGAAAGTAGGACTTTTACACAAACAGGTTACACTTACAAATGATAAATTTGAAATTGTTTATGAACCTTGTGTACCCTTTACAGACAGAAAAAATGTAAAAAGAGAAATACTTAAAAAATTAGAACGTATAAGAGAAAAAGAAATGCTTGAAAGAACAAGTGTTTTTGGTCCTCACAGGGAAGATGTTTCCTTTTATATAAACGGAAAGAAAATAAAAGAGTATGCATCTCAGGGACAGCAAAGGACAGCAATACTTATTTTAAAGCTTGCTCAGGCTGAATATATTAAAGAAATCAGTGGTGAATATCCCGTTTTACTATTGGATGATATACTTTCGGAGCTTGACAGCGACAGAAGAAAATATTTTTTAAGCGAAATAAAAAATAAGCAGGTTATTATAACTTCAACCGATAAAGGCAGCTTCGGAAGAAGAAAGGATACAAAGCTTATTCATATAGATAATGCAAAAGTAATTTAACCATATAAGGAAGGTAGGAAAAATATGGCAATAGAACATTATAACAGTGATGACATACAAGTTTTAGAAGGTCTTGAAGCTGTAAGAAAAAGACCCGGTATGTATATCGGTTCAACATCAGAGAGAGGTCTTCACCATCTTGTTTATGAGATTGTGGATAACTCAATTGACGAAGCATTGGCAGGTTACTGTAAAAATATTACTGTTGAAATATTAAAGGATAACTCAATACGTGTTACTGACGACGGAAGAGGTATTCCTGTAGGTATTCAGCAAAAGACAGGACTTCCTGCAGTTGAAGTTGTATTTACTATTCTTCATGCCGGAGGTAAATTCGGTGGAGATGGTGGTTACAAAGTTTCAGGCGGTCTTCACGGTGTAGGTGCGTCTGTTGTTAATGCACTTTCTGAAAGTTTATCTGTTGAAGTTCATTCAGGTGGTAAAAAGCATGAAATGTCTTTTGAAAGAGGACATAAAATAAAGGATTTAACAGTAACAGGCGATACTCAAAAAACAGGAACGGTTGTTACCTTTAAGCCTGATGCCGAAATATTTGAAACAGTAGTTTATGATTATACAACTCTTCTTAAAAGACTTCGTGAACAAGCTTTCTTAAATGGTGGTATTAAAATCATTTTAAAGGATTTAAGAGAAGGTATTGAGCAGGAAAAAGAGCTGTTTTATGAAGGTGGTATACGTTCTTTTGTTCAGTATCTTAATACAGGAAAAGAAGTTTTAAATGAAGATGTTATTTATCTTTCTGCTGAAAGAGAAACTGCAACAGTAGAAATTGCTATGCAGTATAACACAGACTATAACGAAAAGGTTTTGACTTTTGCAAATAATATTAATACTATTGAAGGCGGAACTCACGAAATAGGTTTTAAAAATTCACTTTCAAGACTTCTTAACAACTGGGGAAGAAAAAATAATGTATTAAAAGAAGAAGAAAAGCTTTCAGGTGAAGATACCCGTGAAGGCTTGGCTGCAGTAGTTTCTGTTAAGCTTCAGGAAGCTGAATTTGAAGGACAGACAAAAACAAAGCTCGGTAACAGTGAAATGCGTGAATTTGTAACTCAGGTTATGAATGAAGAGTTCGGAGCATTTCTTGAAGAAAATCCAGCCATTGCTAAATTAATAGTAGAAAAAAGTATAGCTGCATCCCGTGCGAGAGAAGCAGCAAGGAAGGCAAGAGAGGCTACAAGAAGAAAATCTCCTCTTGAAAGCTTTTCAATGCCTGACAAGCTTGCTGACTGCCACGAAAAGGATGTTGAAAAAACTGAAATATATATCGTAGAAGGAGACTCTGCGGGAGGCTCAGCTAAAGGCGGAAGAGATAGTAATTATCAGGCAATTCTTTCCCTTTGGGGTAAAATGCTTAACGTAGAGAAAGCAAGAGAAGATAAAGTTTACGGAAATGAAAAATTACTTCCTGTTATTTCTGCTCTTGGTGCAGGTATTGGAAGCGAATTTGATATAACAAAGCTTCGTTACGGAAAAATTATTATTATGGCCGATGCCGACGTTGACGGTGCTCATATTCAGACACTTCTTTTAACATTTTTCTTCAGATTTATGCCTAAGCTTATTGAAGAAGGACATGTTTATCTGGCAAAACCGCCTCTTTATAAGCTTTCACGAGGTAAGAAAAGCCAGGTTGCTTATTCGGATGAAGAAAGAGACAGAATAAGCGAAGAATTAAAGAATGGCGACGAAAACGCTAAAGTTGATATTGCACGTTATAAGGGTCTTGGTGAAATGGATCCTGAAGAATTGTGGGAAACAACAATGAATCCTAAAAACAGAATTCTTTTACGTGTTACTTTGGAAGATGCTATTTCTGCAGACCAGATTTTCTCAACACTTATGGGTGATGAGGTTGAACCGAGAAAGAAATTTATCGAAGAAAACGCACAGTTTGCAGTAAATCTTGATATTTAGTGAGGAAAGATAATGAAAAAGAATAACGAAATACAGCATGATGAAAATTTTGTTGAAAATCTTCAATATCAGACAATAGTTGATATAGATATAGAAAAAAGAATGAAAGAGGCTTTTATTGATTATTCTATGTCGGTTATTATAAGCCGTGCACTTCCTGATGTAAGGGATGGTCTTAAGCCTGTACACAGAAGAATTCTTTATGCTATGTTTGAAGAGCATTTAACATCAGATAAGCCATTTTTTAAGTCAGCTACTACAGTTGGTAATGTTATCGGCAGATACCATCCACATGGTGATGCTTCTGCATACGATGCATTGGTTCGTATGGCACAGGACTTTTCACTCCGTTATCCGTTAGTTGACGGACACGGTAACTTCGGTTCAATTGACGGAGACCCACCGGCTGCTTACCGTTACACAGAAGCAAGAATGAGTAAAATCTCAAACGAGCTTATGGCTGATATTGATAAAAATACAGTTGATTTTGTTCCTAACTTTGATGAAAAGAGAAAAGAACCTGTTGTTCTTCCCACAAGAATACCTACACTTTTAGTAAACGGATGTTCAGGTATTGCAGTAGGTATGGCAACAAATATTCCATCACATAATTTAAGGGAAGTAATTGATGCTGCAGTTGCACAGATTGACAATCCTGACATTACTGTTGATGAATTAATGGAATATGTAAAGGGTCCTGACTTTCCTACAAGTGCTACTATTATGGGTAAAAATGGTATAAGAAGCGCTTATGAAACAGGAAGAGGAAGAATTGTAATTCGTGCTAAGGCAGAAATTATTGAAAATTCAAATGACAGATATTCAATAGTAATTACCGAAATTCCTTATCAGGTAAATAAAACAGTTCTTGTTAAGTCAATTGCAGACCTAGTTAAAGATAAGAAAATTGAGGGAATAAGTGATATTCGAGACCTTTCTTCAAAAAGAGACGGAATTAAAATACTTATTGATTTAAAGAGAGATGCTAATCCTCAGGTTGTTTTAAATCATCTTTATAAATTTACACGTCTTCAGGACAGCTTTTCAATTAATATGCTTGCTATAGAAGACGGAAGACCTAAGGTACTTACATTAAAAGAAATTTTAGCAAACTATATTGCTTTCCAGCAGGAAATTGTAACAAGAAGAACTAAATTTGACCTTGATAAAGCTCTTGCAAGAATGCATATATTAGAGGGACTGAGAATTGCCCTTGCTAATATTGACGAGGTTATTAATGTTATAAGAAATTCTTATGATGATGCTAAAGAAAGACTTATGGAAAAATTCGGTTTTTCTGATATTCAGGCACAGAGTGTACTTGATATGCGTCTTGTTCAGCTTCAAAAATTAAATGGTGAAAAAATTGATGAAGAATTCCATGAGCTTGAAGCAAAGGTTGAAGAATTTAAGTCAATCCTTTCTGATGAAGGAAAATTAAATGAACTTATAAAAGAAGAAATTACTGCTATTGCTGACAAATACGGTGATGACAGAAGAACTTCAATTGAAGCTGCAATTGATGATGTTGATTATGAAGATTTAATAGCACAGGAACAGGTAGTTATAACTCTTACTCACTTCGGTTATGTAAAGAGACTTACAACTGACACATATAAGAGTCAGAGAAGAGGCGGTAAAGGTATTTCAGCTCTTTCTACAAGAGAAGAAGACTTTGTTAAAAATATATTCACCTGCAGTACCCACGATTACTTATTGTTCTTTACATCCCTTGGAAGAATGTATAAGATAAAAGCGTATCGTATACCTGAGGCCAGCAGACAGGCAAAGGGTACAGCTATAGTAAATATATTGCCATTAATGAAAGATGAAAAGGTTACAACTATTATTCCGTTAAAGGAATTCGAGGAAGGTAAGTTCCTTACAATGGTAACTAAAAAGGGTCTTGTTAAAAAGACAGACTTAATGGAATATGATACTGCAAGAAAAGGCGGTCTGTACGCGATTTCAATTAATGAAGATGATGAATTAATGAATGTCGCACTCACAGATGGCTCACACGAAGTGTTTATTGCAACTCAAAACGGTAAATCTATTCGTTTCAAAGAAACTGATGTTCGTGCAATGGGAAGAACTGCTCACGGTGTAAGAGGTATTGACCTTGCAGATGGCGATTCTGTAGTAGGATGCGAGGTTGTAAACAGCGAATCTGATATGCTTATTGTTACTGAAAAAGGTTACGGAAAGATTACTGATATTAATGAGTATAAAGTTCAGTCAAGAGCAGGTAAAGGTGTTAAAACCTATAAGATTACTGAAAAGACAGGTTCTATTGCAGGACTTGTTTCAATAGAAGAAAATGAAGACATTATGATGATAACTTCAAGCGGTACCATTATAAGAACTGCTGTAAGCGGTATCAATAAAATGGGAAGAGCAACTCAGGGTGTAATCTTAATGCGTCTTGATGAGGGAGAAAAGATAGTTTCAATTTCTAAAACTGAGCATGAAGAGGTAGAAGAAGAGATTGAAGATATTAATCAATGAGAAAGTATGAAAATTTAGAATCAATATGAAATTTTTTAAAAATATATTATGTATTTTAATAATAGTAATTATTACAGTTATAAGCTTTTCGATATTTAAATTTTTTAATAATGAAAAAAAAGAAAAGAAAGTAATTAATATTGAAGGTGCAATACCATATAGAACAGAATATGAAATGATTTTAGATTCTGATTTAATAATCACCGGAAAAGTAAAAGAAATTAAAAAAAGCAAATGGAGTAATCCTGATTATTTACTTGGTAAGCATGTAAGAAATGTATTGCAAACAGATGTATTAATTGATGTTGAAAAAGTTTTAGATGGTAACTTTTCAAAAAATAGTGTGATTGTAAGAATTGATAAGGGTGAAGATGAAAATACAATAGTATATTCTGAAGGATATCCTGATTTTGTATTAGGAGAAGATGTATTACTTTTTTTAGCAAGAGATGATAGTGATATTGCTACAAACGAAGATTACTATGTATTAACAGGTATGAGGTTAAGTAAATATAATCTAATAAATGATTCTTCATTAGCTAAAGAAAGTGAAGAAAAAATAATGTATAAAAATGAAGTAGGCGAATTAAAATTAACAGAGTTAATTAGTAATATTGAAAAAGTTAAAGAAGATAAACCAAAATATAAAGAAGAAAAGCTAAAAAAACAAGAAGAAATAATAAAAAATAATATTGAGTTATTTGGTGAATAATATTATTATGAGTGAATGAGTTCGTTATTTAAACGAACTCATTTTTTATATAATTATAAATTTGAAAAATTAATAAAAAAATTTCACTGTAATAACTGCTAAAATAAATGAAAAAATGTCTGCTGATACTGAACAGATAAGATTATGTCGTGTATTTGTTACTTTTGTTGCACCATAGTATACAGCTAAAGTGTAAAATGTTGTTTCTGTAGCTGAGCACATTACTGATGAGCAAATTGATGCAAAGGAATTTACACCTGTAGTTTCAAAAATGTTATTAAGAAGGGAAAATGTTCCACTGCCTGAAAAGGGTCTTAAAAGTGCAATAGGTACTAATTCAGGTGTAATGTGAAAAATATTGCACACAGGAGTCAATATATTTGATAATATATCAAAAAATCCTGAAGATTTAAGCATACCTACACCTACAACTAATCCTAAAATCGACGGAAAAATGCTCAGCATTGTTTTTAAACCTTCATTTACACCCTCACAAAAACATCCAAAAACATCTATTTTTTTATAAATACCAAAAAAAACTCCGAAAAATATAAATAATGGAACAAAAAAATTCATTTTTTAAACCTTTCAAACAGAATACTTAAAATAATACCAAAAACACAGCTTGAAAAAGAACTTATCCAGATACAATAAAGAAGCCTGTTATCGCAAATTCCACCAAATGATGACCTTAAAGTTAATAAGGTTGTAGGAATAAGCTGAATAGATGCTGTATTTAAAATAACAAACCGGCACATTTGATTGCTTGCTTTATTTTGAAAACTATTTTCTTTATCAAGCTCCTGCATAGCTTTTATTCCAAAAGGTGTTGCAGCATTTCCAAGACCTAATATATTACTTGTTATATTCATATTTATGAGATTTTTTGTTTTTTTATCTTTTACATCCTTAAATATTAAATTAATTATGGGAGATAAAAGCATTGAAATTTTGTCAGTTAACAGGCTTTTTTCCATAATTTTAAGTATTCCTGACCAAAAACACATTCCTGATGTCAGTGTTATTATTAAATTAACTCCGTTTAATGCTTCCTTTGAAACTGCTTGAGTAAGATTTTCCATATTTCCTGTAAGAGCAGCACAGATAAAAGAAATTATTATCATAAATGCCCATATATAACCAAGCATATAATCACCTATAAAAGGATATTAAAAAAGCACTTTACATATTCGTAAAGTGCCTTAAATTTGTAAATTAATTTATTATTATAATATCTTCGGAACCTTCTATTTGTGCCTGCCAGGAAAGGGTTATTTGTCCTCTTTTATCAAAATAGCCAAAATACAGGTCGTTGATTTTTATATTTCTTTCGCCCATTGATTCGTAAAGAATATCAATTACTTCCAAAGGATTACTCTCTTTTCCTTTTGAAACAAGGTTGAAATTCTTTATATATGCTTTAAGTGATGATATTCTTCCATTATCTACCTTTATACTGCAACCGTGGTCTTCAGAATATATTGGAATTGAGTTGTAAAGATAATCAAAATTAAATGTATGGCTTTCTTTATCAACTTCGTTTAGAGGTGAGTTAATAAAAATTCTTGTGTTGTTGGAAATATCAAAGCACCCAAGCAAATCGTCAAGAATTTTTGCACTTGATGCTGCACATGATGAAACGGAATTATCTTCACTTATTTTTATTCCTTTGTTATCTGTTGCTTCATATTCAATAAGTCCGTCAGGATGAAGGGTTACCACGCAGTTTGAGTCAACATAAAGAGTAGTAAGGTCTGATTGAGTGTATTTTTTAGCAGTTTTATATTCTACAGAAAATAATTCCATTATTTTTTTTACTGTATTTTCATTATATATATCTACATTTTCCCTTTCAATAACATTTAAATTAATTGGGTCAAGATTAATTCTTACATAAGAATCAAAAAGTATTTTTTGATGTGTGTTTGTATCAAGCTTTTTATCAAGATTAATTTCAAATGCATATGAAATGTTTTGTTTTTCTTTTTTGGAGTAGTTATCAAGTAATGTATAAAGGTTATTATCGTTTAAAAATACAGGTACACTTAAATATTTTTGTTCATTGCTGTCGCAAAAATATACAGGAATTAAGCTTGTATTTGAAATATTGTTTGTTACGATAACCATACTGTCAAAATAAGAAAAGGTACTTATATTATTTTTAACACCTAAAAATTCACTCATAGCTTCAAAACTGACAGGAACAGAAAAATCTGCATATATACTTTTAGATGTAAGAGCTGACTGCCACTGCTCTTTTGTTGCAGGTGTATCACTTTTAATAAGTGCTTCTTTTATAATATTGTTAATGGAATTTCTTAATGATTTTGATTCTTCATCTGTAAAATTTACTGTAACTCTGCCATCAGAATAAGATAAAACAGCAACTCTTGGAGAGAAAACACTTTCAAGTGCACCGGTAACATTGATGTTTGTTGTGTTTTCATCTTTTCCTAAAAATGCTGACAGCTTTTTTGACCAAACAGAAAAGAAATCATAGTCATCCGACCACAATTTCTCTTCAAACATAATCTGACCGCCTAAAACGATGCAGATAAATATTAACAATGTAAGTATCAATGTTTTAATTCTTTCAATACTCAAGGATTAAATTCCTTTCCTGATAAGACCGTTTACATTAACTGAAAGACCTTTAATTCTGTCAACAATATCGGAAGTAATAACATTTATTTCTCTTTTAACACTCTGAACAGAATTTCCTGACTCTGCATAAACAACTACTTTATGATAGCCTGCAGCAAAGTTAATCTTTTTCCAGAAAACACCTGATGAGTTGATAGTAAGAGAAACATGTTCTCCGTTTTCATATATTGGTCTGTATGTATTGTTTGAGCTGTTATATTCATAGAAATAAAGTTTAGTATTACTTTCTCCGTAACCACAGAAAACAACGCCTTTATTTGTAGTTGTTGAGAATGACGGAGGATTTGTAACCGTTATTATATTACCTGATGTTGAAACAGTTGCAGGAAGAGATGCCGGTGCGGCTGATGAAACAACTGACATTAAAAGTAATGATAAAACCGCAATAGTTAAAGTAAACATTAACTTTTTCAACATTAACACCTTCTTTATATGATTTATATGCAGGGCACTTGCCCATTTTGCATTTTCAGTATAACATATTATTGTTACAAATACGTAACAGCCTATTTAAAACGTTATTACAAATAAAGTTGTTGCAAAAAGCATCCTGATATGCTAAAATAATAATAATTGCAAAGGAGTGATTTTGTGGCTAAAATAATTGCTGTTGCAAATCAGAAAGGCGGAGTGGGAAAAACCACAACTGCAGTTAATTTATCTTCTGCTCTTGCACAGAAAAACAAAAAAGTTCTTGTGGTAGACGTCGACCCTCAGGGAAATACTACAAGCGGTCTTGGAATTGATAAAAACGAGGTTGAATATACAATTTATGATGTTCTTGTTAACGGTGTTGATGCAAAGGATGCTATCAGCGACGTAAAATACTTCAATATGAAAATAATTCCTGCAAACATAGACCTTGCAGGTGCTGAAATAGAGCTTGTGTCAGGAAATAACAGAGAGTACAGAATAAAAAATGCTCTTGAAAAAATTAAAGACAGTTTTGATTACATAATTGTTGATTGTCCCCCGTCTTTAGGACTTGTTACTGTGAACGCTCTTACAGCTGTAGATTCAGTTATAATTCCTGTTCAGTGTGAGTATTATGCTCTGGAAGGAATTGCACAGCTTACCAATACAATAAATTTGATTAAAAAGGCATACAACCCTGACATTGAAATTGAGGGTGTTCTTATGACAATGTTTGACGGAAGAACAAATCTTTCAATTCAGGTAGTTGAAGAAGTACGCAAGGTATTTGGTAAAAAAGTATACAAAACACTTATACCGAGAAATGTAAGACTTTCTGAAGCACCCGGTTTTGGTGAGCCTATAAATGTTTTTGACAGACATTCAACAGGCGCTATGGCTTATGACAAGCTTTCTGACGAAGTAATTAACGCTTAATGTTTAATGTTTCACGTGAAACATTTTCAAAACAGATTATAATTGTTTCACGTGAAACAATTTATGAAAGGATTTGATTTTATGGCAAGAAAAGGCGGTCTTGGAAAAGGATTTGGTCTTGAAGCACTTATTTCTGCAGAAAAGGTGGAACAGATTACAGAAAGAAAAAGTGCTCTTGAACTTGATATAAATACTGTTGAACCAAACAGAGAACAACCAAGAAAAAAATTTGATAAAGAAAAGCTTCAGGCTTTGGCAGATTCTATAAAGGAACATGGTATTATTTCACCAATTATCGCAGTTAAGGAAAAGGATTATTATAAAATTGTAGCTGGTGAAAGAAGATGGAGAGCGGCAAAACTCATCGGTCTTGAAAAGGTTCCTGTTATAGTAAAAGAATATGATGAGTTTGAAACCGAACAGGTAGCTCTTGTTGAAAATCTTCAAAGAGAAGACCTTAATTTGATTGAAGAAGCAACAGGCTATATGCGTCTTATTGAACGTTACGGTCTTACTCAGGAGGAGCTTAGTCAAAAAATAGGTAAAAGCAGAACTGCTATTACTAATACAATGAGAATTTTAAAACTGCCACAGAAAGTTTTAGAATTTGTAGAACAGGGTAAGCTTACAGAGGGACATGCCCGTGCGATACTCGGTGCAGAAAATGAAAAAGAAATGATTAAACTCGCACAGACCGTAGTTAATCTTGACCTTTCTGTAAGACAAACTGAAGCGCTTGCAAAAAAGAAGGAGTCAAAACCTAAAAAGGAAGTTAAAGTAGACAGAGATGTTAAAAATGCAATAGATTCATCTGTCAAGACTCTTGAAAAAAAATACGGTCTAAAGGTTAATATTAAATATTCCGAAAATTTCAAAGGAAAGCTTGAAATTAATTTTAAGGACATGAAACAAATGAACAGACTTTTTGAGTTATTGGGAGAATAATATGAACAACAACAATAATAATGAAAGAAATTTAATCAAATACTCAATCACTCTTTTAATCGTTGCTATAATCTGTATTACTATTGGCGGCATCAGTATGTCGAGAAGCATAAACAGAGGCGACGGACGAGTTATGAGAAATTTTAATGCCAATGACAAGGTAAAAGAAATAAGCAGTCAGAATTTAGAGCTTACACAGGAAAATATAAAGCTGAAAAGTGAAATTGAAGTGTTAAATACACAAAAAGAAGAAATAAGCAAGGAAAAAGAAACTATACAAAAAGAAAAAACTGCTTATGAAATTTATTTTGAAGCATCAAAAATAAAAGAAAGTGATGAAGAAAAGTATGAATCCTTGATTAATTCAATTAAGGAAATGGACATCAGCGAAGAACTTAAAAATAAACTTACAAAGGACGAATAAAATGTTTAAATATGCAGCACCTGTTTTCATAAAGGGATATGAAAAAGAAGAAAATGTAACTGCATTTTTCGCAGCAAATTTTGAATACACAGGAAATAAGCCTGTAATACTTAATATTACAGGCTCTTCCTTTTACAGAGTTACTGTCAATGCAGATACTGCCTTTGACTCTAAGTTCAAAAAGGTAATGGCTCTTTATTGTTACGAAACTGTAGACATAACAAAATTTGTAACAGAAGGTATAAATCAAATTGTAATTGAATGTGCAGGATATTATACAGAAAATAACGGAGCAAGACAGGAAAACTTTATTATGGCAGAGATTTTCTGTGATAATATGCCCCTTGTTGCTACAGGATGTAATTTTATAGGATTTCTTGATGCAGAAAGAGTAAAGAACACGGAATTTATCGACAATTTGTATTATCGTGAAAAATACAATATTTCAGGTGCAACTATGATTAAGGCAAACGTTGATATTATAGAAATAAAGGATATGCGTTTCAAAGGCTTATTTTCAGAATGTAAGTACACTTACAGAAATGCTGTAAAAGCTGTTGAAAAAGGAAAATTCACACCTTACGACAAGGCACAGACAAAGTATCCTGTTTCTCTTTCAGAGGGTGAGTATGCTGTTTTTGATATGGAAGAAGAAATGGAAGGCTTTATAAGAATTGCTTATAAAACATCCGATAAAGCATCTATGCGAATAAGCTATGGAACAGTTAAAGACAGTGAAGACGGTTTCATTGATATAGACACAATTGACGGAGAATTTGACAGAGAAAGCTTTCACAGAAACAAAGTCAGATATATAAAAGTAACAGCTGTTAAAGGCAATTTTGATATTCATCTGGCGGGAGTACAAAAAACTGAATAAAACAGATGATTTAGTGCATTGAAAAGTATTTTTATTATGTTAAAATATAATAAAATCAGCAGAAAGGATATGTAAAATGACAGAAGATAAATTCTTTTCACCTGCCTATAAACGTTCAAGGGGAATATATGCTGTGCAGAGCACAGTTGAATATCTTATTACTTTGATAATAACAGGTGCATTTTTCGCAAAACTTGCAACTCATATAGGAATGAGCGACTCCATGACAGGAATTACCTCCTCTTTTGCGTCTCTTGCATTTATATTTCAGATTTTTTCAATACCCTTGGTAGGAAAACTAAAAAGTCTTAAAACTGCTACACTGATTTTTAATTCTGTTGCACAGTTTATTCATGTAAGTGTATTTTTAACACCGTTTATTAATGTTCCGGCACAAATAAGAACCGTTCTTGTAATGGTTGGAATTATGCTTTCATATTTTTCTACATATCTCGTTTCGGGAATGCTTTTTAAATGGGGAAATTCATTTGTTGAACCCCATAACAGAGGTAAGTTTTCAGCAATTAAAGAAATGATTTCTTTAGGGTGCGGTGCTGTTTATTCGCTTGCTGTAGGATTTGCTTTTGATAGTCTTGAAAGAGCAGGAAAAATTGATAAGGCTTTTCTTATGGTTATAATTGTAGGCTTAAGCTTTAGTATAATCAATCTTTTGTGCCTTATTTTCATTAAAAAGGACGAAGAAAATAAAAATAAAGCCTTTACTCCAAAAATGAAAGATATTATTGATAACACCTTTAAAAATCACGATTTCAGGAGTATATTGTTTCTTCACATTATATGGGATGTGGGAAGATATGTAACAACAGGTTTTTTAGCAACATTTAAAACAAATGACCTTCTTATAAGTGTGGGCGTTATAGAAATTATGAATGTTGCTGCACAAATATCAAGACTTTTGATATCTCAGCCCTTTGGCAAGTATTCTGACAGAACATCCTTTGCAAAAGGTATGAAATTAGGTTTGGTAATAGCTGCTGTCGGCTATATATTTGTTGTTTTCACAACACCGAAAACGTGGATATTTATTGCAATATTCGGAATATTGAACTCAGTGGCTTTTGCAGGAATAAATGCAAATAACTTTAATATTACCTATAGCTATGTAAAAGAAGAATATATTGTTCAGGCTATGGCAATTAAAAACAGCATAGGCGGAATTTGCGGTTTTATAGCTGCACTTATTGCAGGTAAATTTCTTACCTTTTCTCAGACAAATCCTTTTTATCTGTTTGGCATGAGAATTTACGGTCAACAAATTTTAGGTCTTATTTCCGCAATTATTGTAGGTTTTGGTGCATTATATATTCAAAAAGTTATAGAAAAACAGAAAAGAATCATACAATAAATATTAAGAAACTCTCCAAAAGACAAGATGTCATTGGAGAGTTTTAATTATATTTTGTAAGCCTTTTCAACAGGAATAATACTCATTATTCCTCTTGCTTCGGTTCGAAGACCGAATTTTTCATTTACTTCTTCCATAATGTTAACAGCAGTCTGTGAGGGTGCCATAATAAGAATAATTTCTCTTTCTTCTTCTATATCAATATTTGAAACCTCTTTGATATATTCGGTTTCAGCAAGTCGTCCCTTTATAACGGTTCCACCCATAGCACCTGCTTTTTTTGCAGTGTGCATTACCTCATCGGTAAAACCCTGGGCAACCGTTATCATAATTAAGCTTTGTTTATGTTTACTTACCATTTCATCATTCTCCCCCTGATTTGTTTCCTTCATACTGTTACGACTCAAAATCTGAGCTGTAAGTCTGTTTATTGCAGATAGCTTTATTACCATTAAAATTCCACCATAAGCAGAATGGCTTTCAAATTTTTCACCAAAATTTTTCATTAAGTCTAAAATATTGCTTTCTGCACCGTAGCTTATTACTATATCCTTATCATTACTTGAAAGACCGAGTATATCCATCATTTCAGAAGGAGCAGTACCAAGTCCCGTAGTTTGCAGATGCATCTTTATATTCAGACTGTCAAGGGTATGAATAAGCTTTAGGGCTTTGTTTCTGCCTACAATAGACAAAAGCATCATAATTTTTTCGGGACTATTCATAAGCTTTCCTCCTCGTAATAAATTATATCGTCTTTTATCTGACTGAATTCATCGTGGGCTTTTCTAAGCATCAGTCTGCGTCTTATATTTGATGAAAGACCTAAAACCTGTATGGTTATAAGCGGCGTCATAGCTATCATAGCAACAATGCCAAAGGCGTCTGTCATAATGTTACCGCCTAAAGCTTCGCAGGCACCTGTTGCAAAGGGCAGAATAAAGGTTGTAGTCATAGGACCGCTTGCTACACCGCCTGAGTCAAAGGCAATACCTGTATAAATATGGGGAACAAAAAATGTTATTATAAGAGATATAATATAGCCGGTTATTAAAAATGGCATAAGAGGTATTCCTGTAAGGATACGAATCATAGAAAGAGCCACAGAAACACCCACACCCACCGAAAGGGCAATGCCGATTGAATTTTCGCTTATGGCACCATTTGTTACCTCAGATACCTGTTTTTTAAGAGAATGAACAGCAGGTTCGGCACTTACCACAAAATATCCCATTAAAAGTCCTACAGGAATAAGAAAATAACTTTTATTACTTGACGCAAGGGATGCACCGATAAGCTTGCCTGCAGGCATAAAGCCTACGTTGGCACCTGTAAGGAACATAACAAGACCGATATATGTGTAAAATAAACCTACGATAATTTTTGCGAGCTGATGACGATGAAATCTTCTTGAAATCAGCTGAAAAACAATGAAAACACCCACAATTGGGAAAAACGCAACAAGAACTTCTTTTGAATAATGAGGAACTGCATTCCAGAAAGCCAAAAATGCGTCTCTGGTGGTGTTTATCTCAGGGATAACACTTGTAGACGTTTCGGGCGAAGGATTGAAACAGATGCTCAAAATAAGCACTGACAAAATAGGACCTATACTGCAAAGAGAAACTAAACCAAAACTGTTTTCTCTTGAATGTTTGTCTCCGTTTACCGTAGCAAGACCTGCTCCTAAGGCCATTATAAAGGGAACGGTTATAGGCCCTGTTGTAACGCCTCCGGAGTCAAAGGCTGTAGGAACAAATTCATTTGGTGCAAAGAAAGCAATAACAATTATTATAGTATAAAATATCCATAAAAGAATGGATAAATTGATATTTTTAAGATTTCTTACCATTGCAAGAGCAAGAAATATACCTACACCTACAGAAACACATAAAATGAGTGTCATATTGGAAATAGAAGGAACCTGTTGAGCAAGAACTGTTAAATCAGGCTCTGCAACCGTAATAATAACACCTAAAACAAAGCAAATAAGTATTGCGAGCAAAGGCTTTTTTGATTTACTTACAGTTATACCGATACCTTCGCCTAATGGTTCCATTGATATTCCTGTACCTACACTGAAAAAACCCATGCCGAAAATAAGCATAAGCGTTCCGAATATAAAAAGCACAAGCACTCCGGAATTAAGAGGTGCCGCAGATATGCTGAGAAGCAATACAATTGCCGATATTGGAAGAACCGAGCTTATTGCCTCTCCTAAAAAGTTTTTGAAATAATTCAAATTACTGCCTCCGTTAAATGTTCTTATTAAATTATATCAAATTTTTGTGTTTAATTCAACTAACTTGAAAAGTTTTTATTATCAGTACAATTAAAAGGCTCCGAAGAAATATCTTCGGAGCCTCAGACTGTCGAAAAAGTCGTTCTACCGCAAGCAGAATTATTTTTTTGAATTATACTAATTTATAGTTTTAATTAAGCAAATTTAATAATACTATTTTAAAATGCCTATAAACATCGAGTTTATAGGCATTTTGCTTGCTTTTTGACGAACGGGTTATTGCCGTACAAACGTACTGTCTGCAACCCGTTCGCCAAAATATAACTTTCTTTTTCCTTGTCTGACAGCATGTCGATAGGTTTATCGAAATGCTGAAGGCTCCGAAGAATTATCTTCGGAGCCTTTAGCTTATTAAGATTTCTTTAAATTAAAGTTCTGCGAAATACTTAATAGTTCTTACCATCTGGCTTGTGTATGAATTTTCGTTATCATACCATGAAACAACCTGTACTTCGTAAAGGTCGTCGCCTACAGGAGATACCATTGTCTGTGTAGCATCAAATAATGAACCGTATGTGATACCGATGATATCTGATGATACGATTTCATCTTCGTTGTAACCGAATGAAGCTGAAGAAGCAGCTTTCATAGCAGCATTGATGCCTTCTTTTGTAACGTCTTTACCCTTAACAACAGCTGTAAGGATTGTTGTTGAACCTGTTGGAACAGGAACTCTCTGTGCAGAACCGATTAACTTACCGTTAAGTTCAGGAATAACAAGACCGATAGCTTTAGCAGCACCTGTTGAGTTAGGAACGATGTTTACTGCGCCAGCTCTTGCTCTTCTTAAATCACCTTTTCTGTGAGGACCGTCTAAAATCATCTGGTCGCCTGTGTAAGCGTGAATTGTTGACATAATACCTGACTGAATAGCAGCATAGTCATTTAATGCTTTAGCCATAGGAGCAAGGCAGTTTGTTGTACAAGAAGCAGCAGAAATAATCTGGTCTTCTTTTGTAAGTGTATTTTCATTAACGCTGAAAACGATTGTCTTTAAATCGTTACCTGCAGGAGCAGAAATAACAACCTTCTTAGCACCAGCATTTACGTGAGCCATGCTCTTTTCCTTTGAGCAGTAGAAACCTGTGCATTCTAAAACAACGTCAACATCAAGTTCGCCCCAAGGACATTCGTTTGCGTCTTTGATAGCATAAATCATAATTTTCTTGCCGTCAACTACGATGTAGTTTTCACCAGCTTCAACAGTATGACCGTCATATCTTCCCTGTGAAGAGTCATACTTTAAAAGATGAGCAAGCATCTTAGGATCTGTTAAGTCGTTGATAGCAACAACTTCATATCCTTCTGCACCAAACATCTGTCTGAATGCAAGACGGCCGATACGACCGAAACCATTAATAGCAACTTTAACTGACATGTTAAATTCCTCCTTAAAAATAAACCAAATTTTTACAAATATATTATAACACCAAATTGTTAAAAATACAAGTGTTTTTCATTAAAATTAACAAATTTTTGTTAATTTAGATCATTAGTCTGTAACAACGCCCTTTTTAAGTATTAAATTTGCATAAAGAGCACTTTCGCCTGTGTAAACAACAGCATAAGCGTTTTTAGCTCTTTCGTAAAATTCATATCTTTCTAAAAATTCAGGCTTTGCGTCTGTATACTTGCCTGTGATTTCAGCATAAGTGTCCCAAATTGGAGTTTCAACGTTATCTCCCGGAACCTTTCCCATCAGATAAACAGGCTGAGCATATGTATCAAGAGGGAATAATTTAAGCATAGCTTCAACAACCTCGGGAGCATTGTGTCCGTCAAGACGAACAAGTCTCTGTGCAATGCTTGCAGCAGGGAAATTACCGTCGGAAATAACGATTTCATCGCCATGACCCATTTCCATCATAATTTTAAGCAAATCAGGTGAAATAATTTTATCAATACCTTTTAACATTTTTCTTTACCTCCTATTATTTCCTTTCAACACTAAATTATACTATATTTGCAAAATTATTTCAAGGTGTTTAAAAGAATGAAAATAATAAAAAAAACAAAAATAAAATATTTTTTAAAAAAGGGTTGATTTTTTAGAAATTATATAGTATAATAATCTTTGCTGTTGAAACAGCAGAAAAAGTAAATAAGTATCGAGATGTAGCGCAGATGGTAGCGCGCTTGCTTTGGGCATTGAGTGTGACTGCTGCCGGTGGCAGATGAAAGGAACACGAAATGGCGCAGCGGTCGAAAGCGTTGAACGATAGTTCAAAAGTTTCGGGCACCGCAAGAGGGCGACCAAAGCTCAAAATAACTAAATAATGAATATCGAGATGTAGCGCAGATGGTAGCGCGCTTGCTTTGGGAGCAAGATGCCGCAGGTTCGAATCCTGTCATCTCGACCAATGGAGAGAAGCTTGAAACCGCTTAGTTTCAGGCTTTTTCTTTGTTTTGAAGAACGATTATATAATTAAAAGTACACACTTTTGTACACACTTGTGTTTTTTTGTGTCGAAAATTACAAAATATTGTGCTTTTTGAATTCTTGTGTTATAAGGTCGCGAGTAAGTTGTTTTTCTCCTTCGAGTTCGTGTCCGTACTGGCCGAAGGTATCCATACTTACACTATGACCGACAGTCTGTTTTAAAAGCTCTATAGGAACTTCTTTGCACATAGATATAAATGTGTGGCGGAGTTCATGCAGACTGATATGAGGAATATCATACTTTTTGCAGAAACGCTTCCATTGAGAATATACAGAAGCAGGCTTGGCTTGTTGACCAAATTTATCCGGGAAGATATATTGGGTCTTTATTGTAGAGATTTTTTTCAGCTGATTTTGCATTATTTCATCAGCAATGTCGGTTAAAATAAAATCTCTCTGTGAGTTTGTAGTTTTACCCGGTGTTTCTTCCCCGAACTTGTTGAGAGAGCAACTGACTTTAATTTGTCCATTTGAATACGATTTCTTTCGAAGCGCTAAAAGCTCCCCTCGTCTTAATCCGGTAAGGGCATACAATTTAAAAGCATTAAGGTACCAAAAGTTTTCATAGTCTGTACAGCTTAGAAGAGTTCTGAAATCTTTGGGTTGCAGAACTTTTTTCTCGCCTTTTGGAGCCTTGTTACTTATTTCTAAATCATTTAACGCAAGAGATGAAACTTTGTTCTTGCGGCAGAACTTTAAGAATGTCTGCATACAGCCTCTGATGTTCGCAAGGGACTTATATGAAAGTCCTTTTCTAAAGGCTTTGTTTATTATATTCTGAAAATCTTGTTCATTTAATGTGTCAATCCTTCGTGCCCCTATTTCGGGCAAAATATGTATTCTGCCAAATGATTCGTAATTTGTATATGAGCCTGTTCCCTTGTTGAGCTTTACTTCCTCAAGCCAATCATTATACATCTTTTCCACCTTAACAGAACCGTCAATGCTATCGTCGAGCCATTCATCAGCTTTTTCATGACATTTTCTTTGTCCTGCACGTCCGGGATCGGAACAGGTAAAGGTCCTGCGTTTTCCGTTTTTCTGCACATTAATTTGCCAACGTTTTGACGATTCAATCCATTTTGCGGTATTTGTTCTCTTTTTCATTTGTTTCACCCCCTTTCAAAGTGGTTATTATTTGTTTAAGATGTTTATACGATTCAAATTTGGAGTTGTAGAGAAAGTGTTTGTTCTCGTTGCATGAGTCAAAGAAATTAATAATCATCATAGTATTCGTTTCTATCTTTTGAGGATTGTCGTTCTAAAAGTTTTTGGTAGTATTCTTTTTTATAGCACTTTATCGCATGATCTTTGAGCGATGATGTAATTGCAAATGCTATTCCGAAGCCTACAAGGTTCATAATAAACAATGTGTGCATAAGGAAAGCTGTAATTGCAGCAATAAAGTTGTTATCAGGATTAACAATATGCATTAAATAGGTAGTCAAAAGACCTAATCCAATTGAAGCAAAAAATAACAATATGAAGAAGAAAGTTTTACTTATATACATCAAAAACTCCTTTGTTAATTTAATTTTTTATCATCTTTAAGTTTTCGTTTATCACGATGTCTTTCTAACTCAATTTGATAAGTATAGGATGTAAATCTTATAATAAGTTTTTTAAAATCGTTTGCAACAACGTAAGTGAATTTGTCCGGCATCAGTACATTCTTTACTTCATCAGGTTTATCAGAATTATATTTGTCGAAGGAAATAAATCTTGTTCTTTCTTTGTTAAAGAATAATGTGTTTAGTATAAAAACTTTTGTAATAGTTTTCTTATAAGTCTTAAAATATACTATATCGATATCTGCATATCCTAAAGCGGCATCTGCCTTTATGCCTATCGGATATGACTGATTATAAAAATCAGCTTTCCTTTCACTTTCGTTTTTATTTATATGGGTATAGTCTACTGCGACATTATACAGATGAACTATTTTGTCGATTTGTGATGTGTATAATGCTTTTTTGACTTGTTTACTTTCTATGGATGTTATTTGTAATTTTCTGTTTAATTGATTAATTTCATCTTTAAGATTTGTGTTCTCTTTTTTTAATGCGCTAATTTCATCTAACATTTTAGAAGGATATTTGCTCTTATAATCTTCTAATTCTTTTAAATAATAAGTAGAATTGCTGCTACTATTTTTCAAAAGATTTGTAAAATTCTTTTCAGATAAATATAGTTTTATTGACAAAATTGCTATTATGATTATTGCGATTATGTTAATAGTAATAGGAATATGGGATTTTATAAAATTAAACATTTCTTGGTGAAACGAAGTAATGATTACGAATATAGCACCGATGCATGGGATAATTAAAGCACCAAACAAGCATCCGAACAGTTCTTTACAAAAATTTTTCAATAATATATTCCTTTCTAAAAAATTAACATAATAACAGTCCGTTATTTAATTGTTTATTACTGTATTATGTTAATTTAGTTTATGGATTGCACACAGAACATGGAGAGTAAAGTTTTTCTGCGTCTGTTAATGAGATTTTTATATAACCATTCTTTATATATCTGCAGGTTTCCTTATGATATTTTTTACCTGTTCTGGTAACACATACTAAGGCTGTATTATGTTCTGTCGGTTGTTGAATTATTGGAGAAGTTTGATTTATAGCAGGCAAGGTATCCTGAATAAAATCAGGAGCTGTAACTCTGTCGGCATAAAAAGAAACTGAAGCGGTAAGTATCAAAAGAAATGCCATAAAGAAAATTGCTTTATTAGTTTTGGGCGGATTTACTATCAGATGAGCAAAAGTGTCAGCCTCGAATTCCATAAGATAGTTGTTCTTTGTATCGATTCTGTCATAATCAATATGGTTCAGAAGAATATGACCTACTTCGTGATACAGAAGATAATTTTTATCATCAGCAGAGATTTCATTATCAATGAAAATAACTTTCCCCACAAAAGAACAAGTGAATGCAGGAGCGGTTATAGACGATTTAGGAATTTCAAATCTTTCTAATTCCTGATCACCTATAGGAGTGTTAAAAAACACAATAGTATACCCGATAGTTTTCAAAAATTGTTCGATACTTACAAAATCGGTTTTTCCTTTTGTTTGTTTGAGCAAAAATTTTGCTTTTTTTCTTATGTTTTTATATGTCATAACTATAGTCCTTTCTTTTCGGACCGTTATTATGTTATTTAAGCATATTTTTTTTGATGGCAGGTTTATTAGTTTTATTATTACCACCAAAAGAAACGAGTTTATGGGGAAAACCTTTTTCGTCGTTTACTACAATAGGATATAAAAGTTTATCTTTGAATTGTTTAAAATAAAAGACAGCTATATCAGGATAGTTGTATGGTAAACCATGTTCGTTTATACAAAATAACTTTTCTTCAATGCTTTTGAGATTTTCAAAATCTTTGTGTATATCCTCTTCCCATTCAATTTGGTTTCTTGTGAGATAATCCAATGATACACCGAATTTATCAGCAATCAGTGCAACGTCTCTTACAGATAAGTTTTCGGATTCAATAGGATTTATGGTGGATTTTAAAGCAGTTTTAAGTTTTTCGTGTATAGGCAAGTCGTTGATGTCGCATTTATTAAGCTCACATAATTTGTTTACGATAACTTTAAAAAATTTGCTTCCTAATGGCATAACTTTACTCCTTGTTTTATAATGTTGTATTCTTTTTAATAGGTAGTTGATTTGTTTTATTATCTTTACCTGCAAAAGCTACAAGTTTATATATTGTTTCTGCTGGCAAATCGGTGAGATCGATGTTTTCTATATTACCGCTATTAATTTCGGGTATATCAGTTCTTCCTAATAAGTAATCAACAGAACAATTAAGTTGGTCTGCAATTTTGGCTAAGTTATCTGCTTTGGGAATTGAACCTCCTGAAAGCATAGATGATAGTGCATTTTTGCTTAGACCGCAATTAACTAATAAATCCTTTAGGGTAATATTTTGGGATTTAGCGTATTTTTTTATTCTTTCTGCGATATCGTTTGAATTATACATTTGTTTCTCCTTATAAAAATTTAAAAAACTATTGACATTCCCAAAACTTTGGGATATAATATAATAAACCTGAAAAGCCTATGGATGTATATTTAGTTTTTAGACAATAGCATATAGGAAAATCCGATATGCAAAGGGTTATATATAATTTTTGTTTGGTCGCTTTAATTATACAACATAACCATTTTATTGTCAATAAAAGCAAAGAAGAAACACCTATAGCTACGTTATAGATGTTCGTTTGAGAAAATCGGCTTATTACATAGCAAAAAGCATCTGGAAAATGAAGCTTTGCGATTTGGGTTTAAAATAATCATACAGCCTTATGATTTATCAATAATTTTTGATTAATCGTAAGGCTGTATGTTTTTTATAAGTTGATTCGAAAATCCAAAAAGATTGGGAAAAACTATTGACATTCCCAAAACTTTGTGATAAAATACAATCAAGTTAAGCAATTAACTTAATTATAACACGAAAGGAGTAAATTTGCAATGAGTAAGGGCAAAAAGAAAAACAGCGACAAGTCAGGCACTCAAAAACTGATACTTATCACTGTTTTAATTGAACTTGTCAAGTCGATAGTTGAACTTATCAACAAGTTACTTGAATAGGAACGTCCCCCATAAGGGGACATTCTATATCAATGATACAGTATTTATATAAATTTGTCAAGATTAAATTAAGGATGTGGTAATTTTGAGTAATTATATTATGTTAGATGATAAAAAGTATGAGGTGAACAAAGAACAGTTATATGACATAAAGAAAACTCTTGGAATTAAACCGTGTGAAAAAATAGGCAGTGTGGGTGTTGGAGAGAAATTTAAAGTTGCTGATTATGAATTTATAGTGTTGGAACATCAAAACGGAAAAACCATAGCTATTTTAAAAGAATGTCTTTTTATTGTTTCATTTGGTAAAACAAATAATTATGATAATTCTTATGTAGACAAAATTTGTAACAAGTTTGCGATTGAATTGCTTTACGAATTAGGAGAAAATGCACTTGTAGAGTTTGAATTAAATGTACAATCAGAAGATAAATTTTATGATTTCGGTGTTTTAAAAAGAAAAGCTATGGCTTTAACTCTCGATATGTATAGAAAGTACGAAAAGATTTTAAAAAAACATTTACCTCAAAAAGCCTTATTTAATGATTGCAGTACTATCAAGGATGATAGAAATATTTGGTATTTTGGAAGTGATTTTTTTTGGTGGCTTGCTACACCATATAAACATGAATATTTGGCTACGGCTGAAGGAGGTATAGATGTGTATGCTGAAAACACTTGTTCAGTTTGCAATAATGGTCTTTACAATCATTTGAGTATTTCTGACGAAGGTGCAGGAGTAAGACCTTTTTGTGTATTTAGTGATGATGTTCTTGCGGAGGTTGGATTATGAGAATTGTTGAAATTTTGCTTTCTGTGGCTGAGATTATGCTATGGGGAGCGGTATTGATAATTTTATTAAAGAAGAAAGGGTGATTTTAGATGTATGAGATTTTATTAATAATAGTGTTATTGATATTTTTTAGCTACGTTTTGATAGATGTTATAAGGGAGATGAGAAAATGAACAGAATGGAGAGTCTTGTAAACATGGAGCGGAGGTTGATTGCTATATCCGGACAGGTACAGCTGCTTCGTGAGAGTGTTTGCGAAATGATGTTGGAGGAAATTAAGAAGGGAGCTGATAAGAATGACGAAGTTAAAGCATCTGCTGATTGACAAGAAAGTAGAGCAGAAGGAACTGGCGGAAGCCGCAGGATGTTCACCGCAATATATTTCAAGGTGTATTAATGGAAGAGATAATATGTCGCCAAGAGTTTTGGATGCCATTTGTGAGCATCTTAAGGTTAACAAAGAAGAAATACTATGACGGGAAAGGAGCGGTAATGTTTGATGTATGGAGAGAAAAACGATGGTGGAATTGAATGTCATCTCGACAAGGAAGAACGAAAGCTATTATATACTGCTTTAAGATTTTATTCTGCTTATGCTGGGAAAAATGATAAATATGTTGATGAATATATAGGGAAAATCTGTGAACTATTAAATGTCTTTCATCTTCCTGAGTTTGATAAAATTCAAAAATAGTAAAAAGAAAGGAGTTGAGAATATGAAAAATGCAATCAGAGCTAAGATGTATGAAAAGGATTTACAGTTGCCTGATTTGGCGAAGATGATAAACAGGAGTACCGGGCATTTATCCAGGGCATTTAATTACAAAGCGGCGCTTACTGTTGACGAGGCTTTTAAAATTGGAGACATCTTAGGATTCTCAAATGATGAAGTAAGAAAATATTTTGCAAAGGATTCTGTGATGCAATAAACTCAAAGAAAAATACATTTTTCTTTGAAGAGGAGAAAAAACGGAACGAAAAAGAAACACCGAAGAGGTGTTTCGACAAAGAGAGGAGTTTATTTCGACGATATGAAGCAGTTTAGTTACAAGGGTTATGTAGTAAAGCAGTTTGATTTAACTCACGAGGTAGTTATTAAGAAGGATGGAAGATTAGAGTTTCACGGACAGTATACGAGAGAGTTATCAGAGTTCGAGCTTTACAAGGTAGTTGACGATTATATCAAGATATCATCTGAAAAGCCAACGACATACGATGAAGCTTTGGCACAGTATCTTATGGAGCAGGGAGTGGTAACGGAGCCTTGCAATGTGGGTGATGAAGTTTTCTTCATTGAATTGGGGGCTGTTAAGAGTGGGCGATATTTGGCTACATCAAAAAATCATATTATTCTTACGATGCATAGTATGAACAGTAAGCCTTTTGATGAACAGCTTAAGGATATGTATGAAAACAGGTATGTAAAATTAGTTGTTCTTAAGAATGAAGATGCATTTCTCAGCAGAGAGGAAGCGGAAAGGGATTTGCAAAAATGAATAAAATATGGGTTCTGATATGGTATATTATGTTGATGCTTTCGGGAGTTATCCTTATGTGGATTATCAATAAGGCTGTAGAGTTATATTTTAATTTTAAAGAAAAGCAAATCCGCCGGAAGATTGATAGGTACCGAAAATATGGCAGGATATACAGATATGAAGGTGTTTTTAAGGATGTGATAAATTGATTACAACAAAGGGTGGACTTAAAACGTGTCCGTTCTGCGGAGGACAGGCATTTATTGCTACAGTTAATTCCGGGATATTTGCACGGAGTAAAACATTTACATATGCAAAGTGTATAGAATGCGGTGCAAACAGTGCGGTAACTGTGAGTCGTGAGCAGACAAGAAAATTATGGAATGAAAGGGTAATGGAAAATGATGATAAATAAAAAAGGTGCCTGTAAAAGCACAAGGCTTATTACAAGCTCCTCAAACCCAAATTTATTTTATCATACTTTTTCAAAAAATGCAAGTAAGAGGTGATGTGCAGTGGGAAAGTATGGAGATTTTAACAATGTGATTTTATCGGATGAAGAATATAAAAAGCTTTCTGATAAATTCGGCAGCAGTCTCGAAGAAAAAATCAATGACCTTAGTTATTATTTAGAGACAAAGCCAGTTAAATACAAAAGTCATTATGCTGTTATTCTGAACTGGGCCAGAAGGGATGCGAAGAAGGTGTCTTCGCATCCTGCCCAAAGGAGCGGATTTAATAACTTTAAAAATAATGAGAAAAGTGATTACGATGAGATAAGAAAAAAATCTCTTGAAAGACTTTTGGAAGGGGGATACAACAATGGCTGAAAATATTAAAAGTTGGACTGAAAGTTTAAAGCCGGGAGACAAGATTATAGTAAGCATCGGTAATTTGTTTCCCTGGAACTATATAGAAAAGGTTGATAGCGTTACGGACAAGCATATTGTTGTAGGAAGTAACAAATTTAAGAAGACAGGATGTATGGCCGAGGGCAATGCACAGTTAAGAGTTTTTCAGGCTACGGATGATATGTTAAAAAGGGTTTCTGAGGAAATGACAGTGCGTAAGGCTAAGGATTTACTTTCAAAGGTTACAACTAATATGACTTTTGAAAGTGCTGTCAAAATAGTTAAGCTTTTGGAGGAAATGAATGCATGAAAAATACATTAACTGATTTAAACAACTATTTATTTGAATGTATTGAGAATATTAACAACGATGAATTAACTGATGAAGAGCTTGAAAAAGAAATAAAAAAGAGCGAAACAATTCAAAAGGTAGCAAAAACTATAATCGATAATGCGTCTGTTGCACTGCAGGCACAAAAGCATTTTGACGAATACGGTACCGGACATGTAGTTGAGATACCCCTTTTGGGGATTACCAACAGTGCATTGATTGAAGAAAACAAAGGACTTCGTAAAAGGATTGGTAAGATGGAACAATGGTAGCACATAAATATACGGAAGCTGAACATAAGTTTCTTCACCGATTTGTTCCCGGGCATACATACAAAGAAATTACTGAAGCTTTTAACAAGAAATTTAAAGCTGACATAACACAAAGTCAGATTAAGAGTTATATTGGTAATCATAAGCTTAATACAGGCAAGACAGGCAGGTTTGAAAAAGGACATATTCCTGCAAACAAGGGAACACATCCACCCACTGTTGGCAGAATGGGAGAAACGCAATACAAAAAGGGTAATCTTCCGCATAACACAAAGCCTGTAGGGTATGAACGAATAACCAAAGATGGGTATATCGAAGTCAAAATTAAAATGAGGCCGAGTCATCCCAATTGTAATGACAATTTTAAAGCAAAGCATCACATTGTATGGGAAGAAGTTAACGGTCCGATTCCCAAAGGCTACAAGCTTACGTTCCTGGACGGTAACAAGCAAAACTGTGATATCAGCAATCTTGCATTAATTACAAATGCGGAGCATTTGGAGATTACCAGGAAGGGTTTAAGAAAAGATGATGCCAGGTTAACCGAAACAGGAGTTCTGATAGCGAGAGCTTCTGTTTTGATAAGAGAGAAAAAGAAAGGAAGATAAAAATGTATAATGATAATTGTTCAAATGTAAACGTAAATGAAAAGTCAAATTTAAATTCAGCTGCAAGTTTATGTACAGCACCAAGACAGGTTGAAACTCTAACTGAGATAGTTGAAAGTATCACGAAGGGAACGGAAAAAGCTTTGTTAATGACATATCAAATAAACGGTCATTTGTTTGGTTTAGGTGAGCCTTGCAGAGAAGAGGGCATGAAACCACAGTGTTTACGTGATGTAATGGTTAAGCAAAACAAAGACATAGCAGAATTATGTTGCGAATTAGAAAAAATAGCGAAAATGTTGGGGTTGCGAAAGGACGATGAATATGAAGTATGTATTGATAAGTGTAAATCCGCCTCATACAAATAATATTTTTGAAGGACTAAAAGGAATTGAATGGCGCACTAAACCTATCCCTGCAGGTAAATGTTTTTGCTACGAAACCAAAAGATGCTTTGGCAGAGGAATGGTAATTGGTGAATTCGACATATACAGAGTAGAAAAATTTGAAAATGTAAGGTCAATACCGACAGAATTTATTTCTTTAGGATATGTGCCTATAGAGTTTTTGGAAGCATATAGCAAAGGGAGACCATTGTATGCGCACTTTATTAACGACATAAAAAGGTATGAGCAACCGAAAGAGTTAAACGAATTTGTAGGTGGTTTTGATTATAAGACAGAAAAACGAGAAATCCACAGCAGGCATCCACTTAAAAGACCGCCTGTAAGTTGGTGTTATGTCGAAGAAGTGAAAGGCGGTGCGGAGTGATGGCAGATAACGAGCGGATATGAAAATCGAATGAACCAGTAATTATTAATAATAAGGAGAAAAAGAAATGAAAAACATAGAAACAGAAGCAGTAAAAGAAAATGTTGGAGCTGGCAATTCTACATATTTGTCAAGCATTGCGGTAGGTGAACCATTTAAGCTTGGTGATTATGAGTTTGTTGTGTTGGAGCATATGGAAGACACAACAGCTGTAGTATTTAAAGGCTTACTTCATGAAAGTGAAAGGTTTGGACCTAACAACAACTATAATGGTTCGGAAGTTGATAAATTATGTAACGATTTTGGAAATGAAATAGAGAGTATCGTTGGAAGCGATAATCTCATAGAACACACGGTAGACCTGACTTCTGATGACGGATTGAAAGATTACAAATCTGTGAACCGTAAGATGTCATTAATGACTGCTAATGATTACAGACGTTATGTTGAAATACTTGATAAGCACAAAGTTAATGCGTGGTGGTGGACAGCGACAGCATATAGCACACCTACGCATGGTTTTGAGTATTACGTAAAATGCGTTTCGCCTTCGGGTTATGTCTACAACAATTTTGGCATCTACGACTACGGTGGCGTGCGTCCGTTTTGTATCTTAAAATCTAATATCTTAGTATCTAAATTAGGAGGATTTAAAAATGAGTAAGGCAACAAAAGAATTATCAAAAGTGGAAACCGGTGGGGTATTTGAACTTGCGGGGATGGAATTTATAAAATTTACAGACACAGACGGAAAGACAACCGCAGTGGTGAAAGAGCCGGTTTTTGATTCTTGTTTTGGCGATGGCAATGATTTTAAAACAAGTACAGTTTTAGAGCGTTTAGTGAAAGAAGTTTTACCAAAAATTGAAGAGGCTGCAGGGGAAGAAAACATCTGCGACTTTGCCACTGACTTGACCACTCTTGATGGGTTAAAGACTTATGGAGAACTGACGTCTAAAATCAGTTTGCCGACTTTTGATTTTTATCGCGCAAACGTTGAAATTTTTGATAAACAAAAGGTGGATGATTGGTGGTGGCTTTCTACTCCAGACACGGCGAATCCGCATTATAATAGCCCTA
>JAZNWH010000078.1:0-1549 GCA_045593265.1 Clostridia bacterium
TTACAGATTGCTTTAAAAGAATGTTATGAAACGGAATATTGGCTTGAACTTTTTGTGAAGTCAGAAATTTTGGATAGAGAAATTGCAAAAGGTTTGTATAATCAATGTGGCACAATTCGTAAAATATTGATTTCCTCAATCAACACCGCAAAACAAAATACCAGTAAATAAATTCTGCTACTATAACTGTAGCAGTTTTTTATTATAATTTTTTTGACTTTTTCTGTTTTTAAATCGTCTAATAAGTGTAAGAGCTTTTACAAAGGCGAAAGGAGGACCTACATTGTACGAACTGTTCGAGCAGAAATATAAAGAATGTGAAAAGGCTTTGTTCTTGGTTGCGGTAGGTTTCTTGCACAATACTGAAGATGCAAAAGATTGTGTTCAAGAAGCCGTTTTATCAGCTCTAAAATCGTTCAATTCATTAAATAATAAAGAGTTTTTCAAGACATGGCTTACAAGAATTGTAATCAACAAGAGCAAAGATTATCTAAAGAAGCAAAAATTCACTGAAGAATTAACAGACAATCTGAATGTATTTTATGATATGCCGACCGATGAAATAGGTATAATGGATTGTATATGTAAACTCAACCCAAAGTCATCAATCTACATAACGCTTCGGTTTTATAATGATATGACTTATGATGAAGTTGCTCATACATTGAAATTGCCCGTTTCAACCATAAAATACAAAACAAAAAAGGCACTTACCGAACTCAAAACTCTTTTGGAAGGAGATGCAAAATGAGAATATCTGAATTGGAACACAAATTAAGAAAACACGCTGAAACAACAAAAAGTGTCATGCAGGCTCCTTTCGACCTGAATGAAGAAATTAAGAATATGGAGGAACGCACTATGAGTAAAACTAAAGGCAGAATTACAATGAAAAGAACTTTTGCAATCGCTGCAGTATTAGCACTTTGCATTATAACCGTTACAATGACACCATTAGCAAATTCGATTAAAGGTTTTTTTAGCGACATCATTCGTTTTGATGGAGCTATAACCGGAACACAGTATGAAAATGCAACCAACGATATTAAAGTTGATGTTTTGGAATTAACTTCTGAAAAAGGAAATGTTATTATTTCATTAGATCTAACCTTTGAAAATCCGACAGAAGCACCTTTCCCTTACATTCAGGAAGTTGCAGTTTCAGAATACAAAATAGTTGATAGCAATAATAAAGAAATCGTTAAAACTAAAGTTTCTGCAGAAGATGGAGATAAAGGAACTGTTAGTGCCGGCAAAGTATTAGTTAACCTTTCCCTGAATGATGCAAAGCTCAAATCAGGCGAAGAATACACAATCGTAATTGAAAAAATGTATGGTCTTTCGAAAGCTGATGCACCACTGCACATAACAGGAAGATGGGAGTGTAAATTTGTCAAATAAATAGTGGCATCTAAATTGTTCGCTTTTTTCAATGGTTTGAGGGCTTTTTGCAAAAATCAGTTTTGAAACAAAAGGGTAGATGCCAAGCGGTTTTGAACCAGACTTGAACCAACGACAGTAGGTTTTTAGAGGATATTTTAATAGTAAA
>JAZNWH010000079.1:0-11877 GCA_045593265.1 Clostridia bacterium
TGCAAGCTTACCCTCTATATCATACATTATACAATATTCATCCAATGCTGTCAACTGGTACAACGGTTATTGCATACACTTAGTTGAAGGGAGTATGTTATTATGGCAAAACAGAAAAATGAAAAACCATCTATGTGGGAAAGAACCGAATATGATATAATAAGCGAGACAGAAACAGAAACTGAAATTGTCGGTGTTATCAGAAACCGCTACAACGGTGCAAAAATCATTTGCAATATTCCTAAGCATACCAAGGAAGAAGAAGAAAAACTGGCAGCTGACATCACTTACGCACTAATGCAGATTGCCTTTACAGGTCAGGACATCAGCCATATAAAAAATATGGAAATACTTATGGATTAAATTCAAAATGCCCCAAGGATAATTGAAATCCTTAGGGCATTTTCAAATCTTCACAATTAGCGAGTCATTTTTATCAAGCATATTTTTAGCAACGCCAGAAATTGCCTGCTCGTCTATTCCAAGTACATGAACAGTCTTTGCATCATCCATCAGCTTTCACCTCCGCTTTTAATTTATCCTTTCACTTATATAGACAACTTTCAAATATAAATCTTACATATTTTTAAATTTTACTTATTGATTATAACACATCAATGGGATGAAATCGTGTTTTAAAAATTTTATGTTAGCGTTTGATTGACTTTCACATAGCAATGTGATATAATAATATAAAATCAGAGAAGGCAGTATCATGTACTATTTAATGAATTAAAACAAGATTATTGCAGAATTTGACTATATTAAGAACGAATTAGGCACAGCTGCACCGCAACTTGTGTCAGGCAGTCTCCCTGAGTTATATTGTGATATGAAGCTGAAAAGCTGGCTGGAAACTCGCCGCATTGCTAAGCATCGTGCCATAATTGCCAAAATGCTCCGCAGCCTTGGTATTACAGACCTTAAAAGCTTTATTGACGTTTCTCTTGTCCTTACCCCGACTGATACAATGTGGGTAAAAGAAGAAATTTCAGGCGCTGAATGGGAAACGGTCAATCTTTATGACAAATGAATATTCATCGAAAAAATAGAACTTTCAAGAGTTAGTTTTTTGTATCAAAACCAGAGCATTATTGTCCTTATGAATAATAACTGATACTATAAACAGCAATTCGGAGGTATCTGTATGATTAAAAATATAGCAATTGTAAGTTTATCAAGCGGAATAATCGGTGAACCGTTTATTCAATTCGAAACTGAAATAGGTATCAGAAGATTAAGGGAATACGGTATAACCGTAAAGTTTATGCCCAACTCACTTGCCGGTATAGAGTATATCAAAGCACACCCTGAAAAAAGGGCTGAAGACCTTTTGAAAGCATTCCTCGACCCAGATATTGATATGATTCTTTGTGCAATTGGTGGAGATGATACCTATCGTTTACTCCCCTATCTATTTGAGCATAATGAACTGGCAGATGCAGTTTCAGATAAGATTTTTCTCGGTTATTCAGATACAACAATAAATCATTTTATGCTGCACAAAGTGGGATTGAAAACCTTCTACGGTCAATCATTCCTCACAGATTTATGCGAGCTTGATACAGAGATGCTTCCATACTCGAAAAAATATTTTGAGGAATTAATTGCTACAGGAAAAATTCTTGAAATAAGACCAAGCGATGTCTGGTACGAAGAAAGAAAAGAGTTCACACCGTCTCAGATCGGGAAACCACGTACTGTCCATAATAATCAAGGATTCGAATTATTACAGGGTAATTCTGTATTCTCCGGAAAAATTCTTGGCGGCTGTATTGATTCTATATATGATATGTTCAATGGCAACAGATATGAAGATATGCCTGTATTATGCCAAAAGTATCAGCTATTCCCAGATATTGATGATTGGAAAGGACGTATATTGCTGTTGGAATCAAGCGAAGAAAAAATGCCACCCGAATTATTTGCCCAAGCTCTTGAATTGCTCAAAAAGACCGGCGTTTTTGATGTTGTTTCCGGTGTGTTAGTAGGCAAACCTATGGATGAGACATATATAGAAGAATACAAAAACCTTCTTATTAAAATAATCGACATACCGGAACTTCCGATTGTTTATAATCTGAACGTCGGACATGCCACACCTCACTGCATTATTCCTTTTGGAATTGATGCAACTGTCGATGCAGAAAGGCAAATTATACGATTTGCAACAAATGTATTTGTATAAGACTTTTAAAAATCCGGCATATGATAAAAAGTTGAGTGAATACATTAAACTTATAGATTAAATTACCTTAAAGAAAGTTAAAAACGGAGGCATAGCTTTGAAAATATGTATAGTTAATTGTTTTGATACATATGAACACCGTGTTGACCTGTTGCTTAACACATTCAAATCACTAGGACATAAAGCTATTGTCCTTACATCTGATTTCAGACATATTGAAAAAACTAAAAGAAACGAAAAGAAGAGTGGCTATAAATTTTTTAGAACTGAACCATATTCAAAAAATCTTTCGTTCAAACGAATAAAATCACATAGACACTTCTCTCGCGATGTTTCTAATTATATCAAATCAAACATCGAAAAGATAGATTTAATCTGGGCATTAATTCCACCAAATTCGTTGGTGAAGGATTTATCTAGAATAAAGGTTAAATATCCAAAAGTAAAACTAATTTATGATCTTATTGACCTTTGGCCTGAAACAATGCCAGTGAAAAAAATAAAAGAGTTTTTTCCATTTACATATTGGCGTGATTTA
This sequence comes from Clostridia bacterium, assembly GCA_045593265.1. Lineage (GTDB taxonomy): Bacteria > Bacillota > Clostridia > RGIG6154 > RGIG6154 > RGIG8497. The sequence continues at coordinate 2,727 of JAZNWH010000079.1, forward strand.
AGAGATAAGTATATAAATAAAGCAGACTATATTGTTACTGAGTGTAATCTATATCAAAATAAATTAAAAAAGATATTGTCAGCTTCAAAAGTAAAAACATTATTTTTTTCTCGTCCATATGAAAAATACAAACCAGATCTACATCTTCCAAATGATAAAATTGCTTTATGCTACCTTGGTTCAGTCAATAACATTATTGATATAGATACGATTGTTAATATTGTTAAAACATTCCAGATGACCAAACCTGTTAAACTTCACATTATCGGTGACGGAGAAAAAAGAGAGCGTTTAATTACAAAAGTTAAAGCAACTGGTGCAGATGTAATATATCACGGTAAAATATACGACAGACAAAAAAAACAGTTTATATTCGACGGTTGTCATTTCGGACTTAATATTATGAAATCGTCAGTTTGCGTCGGATTAACTATGAAAAGTATAGATTATTTTGAATTTGGATTGCCGATTATCAATAATATAGAAGGAGATACCTGGAATATTGTTGAATCAGCTAATATCGGTTTTAACTGGAATGAAAACACAAATACAAAAATGTTTTCTGAATATCCATTGAATTTGAGAAAAGAAGTGCGGCTGTATTTTGAAAACAATCTGACAGATACAACGTTTAAAAAGAATATTTCTGATATATTGCTTTTTGTGAAAGGAAGCGCGGTGAATGTTAAGTGATTGAGATTTTATTGGCAACTTATAATGGAGAAAAATATCTGAGACAGCAGTTCAATTCACTTTTAAAACAGACATATCAAGATTTCAGAATTCTTGTCAGAGATGACGGTTCAACTGATAATACAATAGCGATTATAGAGGAATATGCTAAACGTTATCCTGAAAAGATAATCTTTATTCAGGATAATAAAAAGGGCGGAAGTGCTGCTAAAAACTTCTTTCACCTTATTAGTTATGCTTCAGCTGATTATGTTATGTTTTGCGATCAAGATGATTATTGGCTTCCTGACAAAGTTGAAATTACTTATAAAAATATGTTAAACCTTGAAAAAAAGAATAAAAAATTCACACCAACTCTTGTTTTCGCTTCCTATAAAGTAGTTGACTCAGATTTAAAACCAATTGATATTAAAGAAAAAAATAATCAGATAGCCAAGTATAAACTTGATTTCAGTCACCTTATCGTTCAAAATTATGTTACAGGTTGTTTAATAATGGCTAATAAAGCATTATACACTAAATGTGGAATATTTGATGATAGAATACTGATGCATGATTGGTGGTTAGCACTCCTTGCAAGTAGTTGCGGTATTATATATCATATTCCTGATATAGTTATGCTTTACAGACAGCACGGTAACAATGAGGTAGGCGCTGTAAATGTAAAAAGTTTTCGTTACAGAATAAATAAATTTATGGATAAAAAAACCTCAAAAATGCAGTACTTATATTTAGATCAGGCAAAACTTTTTTTGAAAAGATATAAAAAAGTTATGCCTATCAGAAATTATAACGAACTGAAAAGATTTATATCAATCTACCGATGTTCTTCTAAATTAAAAAGAATGAACGAATTGATAAAAGGAGGATATTTAAAAAGCGATATTATCCGAATTATAGGGCAGTTGTGGTATGTTTAAGCAAACCATTTTAGATCCTCCAAAAGCACCATTATTAATAATACTTTTTATAGCTTTTGTCTCTGCAGTATTCTGCTACGATAATGCTGATTATTATAGTTATACTTTAATTTATGATTATTACACCCCATTAGGATTGAGCAATGCTGAAATTGTGGATTGGGGATTCAACGTGCTTTGCAAAATCTTTTATAATATTGGGTGCTCCTATGAAGTATTTAGAGGTATTTACATCAGTATAGCTTGTATTATATTGTATAAAAGCATACTATACTTTACAAATAAGAGCAATTTACCAATTTTGCTATATTTGATTTTTCCATTTGCTTTGGATGTTGTACAAATGAGATATATGTTTGCATTATCAATCATCTTTTATTCCTTAAGATTTCTAAAAGAAGGTAAAATTTCTAAGTATATTATTGGAGTTATTGTTGCTTCAACACAACAAATGGTTGTTGTTATATATTTAGTATTGATAATGACAGTTATAGATAAAGAAAAAATTATCAAAATTATAAAAATTATTTTCGCATTAGAATTACTCATATTTTTGAAGTTTTCATCATTTTTAGATTTTCTTATCAAAGATAATTTTTCACATTACAATTCATATTTAAGCTATGATCAATATTCTAAAGGATTAGCATTGTTATATATAGTAATGTCTGTTTCCCTAATACATCTGACACAAGCAACCTGCTATAGTAAACCCAAGTCAAACATTGATTTTTCAAGAAGTATTATTCTTGTTTCAGTTTTACTTGTTCCATTTATTTTTATTAATGAAAACTTTACTCGTTTATATAGAGGTATGATTCCATTTATATATATTGGTCTAGAAAATTCTAAAAAAATATTTAACAATAAAAGCGATAACACTTTTGTTGCTGTATTATATTGCTTTATTATGTTTTATATTCATTTATCTCCACATAACGTTTATCATTGGGAACATGTTTTGCTGCCATTGTTTACCAAAAACTATTTTTGGGATATGATTCTTTAAATTTGAAAAGGTACCTCAAAATGAGAGCAATATGTTAGCAACCGATAGTATTTCTGAAATCAAAGAATAATATGAAGTGCTATCCTCATGTAAAGAAACTTAGAATTATTGATTTTGAATTATCTATAGTATTAATCGGTGAAGTGAAATTTGAAAAAAGCTAAATTAAAAGAAAAGTACGTATGCTTTGACAAATGTCTGCTGTCAAAAAGCATATTAATATTAATATTAATATTAATATAATTTACTCAAAGTTATGGTAGTTTAGTCATGTAACAACTAAAGCAATCCAATATAGCACTACTGTAACAAGAAGTAAAGATGAGATTATTAAATGATCACGCAGATGATTATGACACTTGAATTGTTATATTTGGAGGGATTACTATGCTTTCTATTATTACGGTTATGAATAATAAAAAAATATTTATAGAATGGCTAAAAAAAGGTTTAGCATTGCAGGAGGATATAAAATATGAACTTATTGTTGTAAACAATAAGGATAACAGATATAAATCACTTGGCGAAGCTTATACAAGTGGAGTTGAAAAAGCAACAGGTGAGTGGCTTATGTTTGTTCATCCAGATGTTCGTTTTTTGAACAATAATACATTAAAGGGATTTTATGATAATATAGAAAAAATTGAGAAATCAAATAATAACATCATATTATGGGGTGTTGCAGGTGTTGAAGAAGGTTCATTTCAACCTAAAAACTTTATTACGAGTATTGTTCACGGAGAAGATGCAGAGAAAAATATAGATAATTTTAATGGTCGAGAATATGTCATTGTTCAGACTGTAGATGCTTGCTGTTTCACTATTAGAAAAGAGTTATTCGATAAATACGGTTTTTCAAAAAAACTTTCAGGATTTCATATGTTTGTCGAGGAGTTTTGTATAAGAATAAAGAAAGATGGATTTGATAGTGCAGTTATTCCGATTGACTTATGGCATCGTTCAAAAGGAGATTCTTTAGATTATACGTATTTTCTTGCCGTATTCAAGCTATTACGTTTTTATCCAGATTTAAAATCATTTAATACAACTACAATTCAGGGAAATATAAATATTTATTACATAGCCAAACTAGTATATTATGAAATAAAATACCTCTTGAAACACCTTTTGAAACATATAACATTTAATTGAAGATGAATCAAGGAGGTCCACTATGAAATTTGTAATTATAAATGGTTGGAATGTTGCGACTATTACCAATTATGCATTTTCCGATTTAAAGAAAAAGGAGAATGTAACGATTAAATATTTATATTTTTCGGAGCATAAAATAAAATTTCGTCTTTTTCGAGCGTTGTATAACTTTGTATGTGATAAGAGATGGATTTCAAAAGAAAAAAGAGTAGCTAAAACAATAGAAAACATAATTTTAGAAAGCACACAAGATACAGTTGTTTTAATAACGAATGAAGTGTTAATGTATTTGAAATCTGAACATATAAAGAAATTGCAACAAAACAATATTACAGTTGTATTAATATTAATAGACCCAATATCTGCAAATTATATCACTGCAAAAGCAGCCAAAGATATACTTGAGAAAGTGAATTTTGATCTTGTATTAACTTTTGATCCCGATGATGCCGAAAAATATGGATTTAAATATTGTAATACGCTGTATTCAAAAGTTGTTGATAGTATCCCCACGAAGATAAAATATGATTTATGTTATGTTGGAAATATAAAAGACAGATTTGAGAAAATAAAACAGTTGTTAAATAACAGTGAAAAGAATAATGCTCATTTTTTTCTAAATTTAGCTGGATGTAGTGAAATAGAAAAAAAGAACCTGCCTTCTGAAGCCATTTTAAAAAAAATAATGAAATATGAAGATGTTCTAAAATTAACACAAGAGTCAAACTGCATCTTTGATATGACTCAAGAAGGCCAGAAAGGTGTTACTTTCAGATATTATGAGGCGATTGTTTATAACAAAAAACTTTTGACGAACAATTATGCTGTCACTGAGATGCCGTATTACAATGAGAGATACATAAAACTTTATAACAATATAGATGATATTGACTGGGAGTGGGTTAAAAAAATTGAAAAGATAGATTATGGCTATAAAGGCGATTTTAGCCCTCTTAACCTTTTAAAAAGAATAGAGCGAATATTAAATGAAAAAGAAATACATTAATAATAAATACGGAGAAAAAATGGAACTTAAAAAAGCCGCACTCATAAATACCTTAGGCAGATACTCTGTTATTATAATCCAAATAATTGTCAGCGCTATTCTTTCTCGAATTTTGTCTCCTGATGATTTTGGCGTAATAGTTGTAATTACAGTATTCAGTACTTTTTTTTCAATGATTGCCAATATGGGTTTCAGTACTGCAATAATTCAGAATAAAGACCTGAATAAGGCAGATATTGATAATATCTATTCCTTCACTGTGTATCTATCGTTTATTATTGCTTTATTTTTTGCAATGTCATCTTTCTTTATAGCATATTTTTATAAAGATAATATATATATTCCCATTACTATGCTCTTAAGTATAGCGCTGTTTTTTGACGCATTAAGCATGGTACCTAACGGCATATTGAACAGAGAAAAAAAATTTGAGGTTATAGCCATACGTTCTTTTATAACATATGGCTGTTCAGCTGTTATTGCTATTGTATTGGCTGTTTTAGGATTCAAGTGTTATGCTATTGTAATTCAGACAATCCTTGCTTCCATAGGATCTTTTATATGGAATTATATTCTTACAAAGCCAAAATTTATAGCAAAGTTTAATATCAAAAGCGTTAAAAAAATTGCAAATTATTCAGGATATCAATTCGCATCAAATTTTGTAAATTACTTTTCAAACAATTTAGACAATTTATTAACAGGTAAACTGATGGGCAAGGCAGAACTGGCATTTTATAATAAAGCCTATAATCTGCTATTGTATCCTGTAAATAATTTGTCAGGAATTATTGCACCGGTATTACATCCGATTCTTGCAGATTATCAGAAAAATCAAAGATATATATATGAGAAATACATACACATTATTAAATTAATTGCCTTGATAGGTGCCTTTGTACAAGCAGTATTTATTATGGCAAGTAGTGAAATAATAAATATTATGTATGGTTCGCAATGGTCAAGCTCTATTATATGCTTTCATATTTTAAGTTTTTGTATTATTTTCCGTATGATAAATTCTGTAAGCGGCGCTGTCTTTCAATCACTTGGAAATACTAAGCTGCTATTTCAAAATGGATTTATAAATTCAGTTATTACCGTTCTTTTAATTCTATTCGGAGTTCTTGTGCTGAAAAATATAAAAGGACTAGCGATATGTGTTGCAATTGCATATATAATTCATTATTTTACAGCGTCAACAATGCTGATAAAAAACGGATTTAATTATTCAATTATCAGTTATTACAAGGATCTGTTCAAAGAAGTAATTATCTTTGCAATAATGATGATATCTGCAAATATTCATATACTTGAAAATGATAATATTTTTATAGGACTATCTTTAAAAATAACATTTTTATCCGCTGTATTTTCATTATTATTATTTGTAACAGGAGAGTACAAAATAATACTATCATTATTAAGAAAAAGTTCAAAATAAATGAAGTCTCTGAACTTAATGGGAGTTAACAAAAGAAGCTTCTTAAATTATTCAGAAATTCATTGTCAAAGAAAGAGGTAAAAAAAATGGGGAATTTCATTTTTAATGAAACAAAAATAAAAGATTTATACATAATTGATGTGAAATCTTATGGCGATAAACGAGGATATTTTATGGAAACATATAAGGAATCAGATTTCAGAGAGGCAGGTCTTGAATACAATTTTGTTCAAGACAATCAGTCAGGCTCATATAAAGGAGTACTCCGCGGCCTTCATTTTCAGAAAAAGTTTCCACAAGCAAAACTGGTTCGTGTGCTGAAAGGCGAAGTGTTTGATGTAGCTGTCGATTTACGCAAGGACAGTCCAACATATGGTAAGTGGGTAGGTGCTGTTCTTTCAGAAGAAAACAGACGGCAGTTTTTAATACCTCGCGGATTTGCTCACGGTTTCCTTGTTTTAAGCGAACATGCAGAGTTTTCTTATAAATGTGATGAACTATATCATCCCGAAGATGAGGGCGGTATTATATGGAACGATGCTACAATAGGCATTGAATGGCCTGAAATTGGCGAAATAATTCTCAGTGAAAAAGATAAAGTACATCCGTCACTTGAAGAGTCAAAAATTGAATTTTAAGTAGTATTGATATGCCCCTTGCCGTTACAGGCAGAACTGGATTTATAGATTCAAATTTAGCATTTCACATATTAAAGGCATATATCTGTAAGGAGCTTGGTAAGCCTAAGAGCCTTATCACTTATGTCACAGAAGCATTCGGGATAATGCTGTAACAGAGGCTTTATCCTGAGTCTGCTTTGAGAAAAGAGGAGACAAATGAAAGTATTAGTAACAGGTGTAAAAGGTCAGCTGGGTTACGATGTAGTGGCAGAGCTAACAAAAAGAGGTCATGAGGCTGTCGGTGTTGACATTGAAGAAATGGATATAACCGATGCTGAATCCGTAAATAAAGTAATCGTTGAAGCAGCTCCCGATGCAGTTATTCACTGTGCTGCATGGACAGCAGTTGACGCAGCTGAGGAAGAGGAAAACATCCCAAAGGTAAAGGCTGTAAACGTTGACGGCACAAGAAATATTGCAAAAGTCTGCAAAAAGCTGGACTGCAAGATGATATATATTTCCACTGACTATGTTTTCAATGGTCAGGGAAATGAACCGTGGCAGCCCGACTGCAAGGATTATGCTCCTCTGAGTGTTTACGGACAGACAAAACTTGACGGTGAGCTTGCAGTAGCTGAACTTCTTGAAAAGTATTTTATAGTGCGTATAGCGTGGGTGTTCGGCATAAACGGTAAGAACTTCATTAAAACTATGCTTAATGTCGGTAAGAAATATCCCGAAGTACGTGTAGTAAGCGACCAGATAGGAACGCCTACTTATACCTACGATTTAGCAAGACTTCTTGTAGATATGGCTGAAACTGAAAAGTATGGCTACTATCACGCTACCAATGAGGGCGGCTATATTTCATGGTATGACTTCACCTGCGAGATTTTCCGTCAGACAGGGTATGATACAAAAGTTACTCCTGTCACTACAGCAGAATACGGACTTTCCAAGGCTGCAAGACCATTCAATAGCCGTCTTGATAAATCAAAATTAAGCGAAAACGACTTTGAGCCTCTGCCAACATGGCAGGATGCTCTTAGCAGGTATTTGAAAGAAATAAAAGAGAAATAAATTTAGTTTTCTTATTTTACGATACTATAGCAAACGACAAAATCTTTTGGCGTTTGCTATTTGCCGATCCGCACGGAGCAAACTTTAGTTTGCGGATGTGCGAGGCACTTTAAATCATTAATTATAGTGAATGTAAAATTATATTTGACGTTCACTATAATTTATAAAAGATACTTTATACTACAGTTAACTCAGACAAGAAAATACAAAAATCTTCTTATTAAAATAATCGACATACCGGAACTTCCGATTGTTTATAATCTGAACATCGGACATGCCACACCTCACTGCATTATTCCTTTTGGAATTGATGCAACTGTCGATGCAGAAAGGCAAATAATACGATTTGCGTATTAATACACGCATTAATTCTGACACAACCTTTTACTATACAACACAAAACGCCTATATACCGTGATATCCTGTTATGTACAACAGGGATATCGCAATAAATTACAATATCCCGTAAAAATAAAAAATCCCAATGCAAAGCTGGCTAAAGTTATTGTCAGTCAGCTGGGAGGTCCAGACGGTGAATTAGCTGCTTCCCTTCGATACCTCAATCAACGCTATGCAATGCCTTATTCCGAAGTTAAAGGACTTCTGACAGATATCGGTACCGAAGAACTCGCCCATGTAGAGATGATATCAGCGATACTCTATCAGCTCACCAAGGGACTTTCAATTGATGAAATAAAGGCAAGTGGATTTGACACCTATTTTGTTGACCATACAACAGGAATTTACCCAATAGCAGCTTCCGGAACACCATTTACAGCAACCTATTTTCAGTCAAAGGGCGATATTATCACCGATCTTCACGAAAATCTTGCAGCAGAGCAGAAAGCGCGTACCACTTATGACAACATTCTCCGCCTTGCAGATGATCCCGATGTCCGCGATCCTATTAAGTTCCTTAGACAGCGCGAAATCGTTCATTATCAACGTTTCGGCGAAGCTCTCCGCCTTACAACTGACAGGCTGAATTCAAAGAATTTCTACGCCTGCAATCCCGCATTTGACAAAAACTGTCCTAAGTAAATAAAAACAAACGAGGTTTGCTGTAATGCAAGCCTCGTTTTTATGTAACCGTCAAATAAAACCGCGTCCTGAAAGAAAACACAAGCCTCGCCGAAAGTGGCGAGGCTTGTTGATTATCAAGTATTAAAAGGCAGAAAGATCGTTCCGGCAGGCTTCGAAAATAAATCCGTAAGATACTTCTCA
>JAZNWH010000080.1:0-56850 GCA_045593265.1 Clostridia bacterium
GAACGAATTTCGCCTCTCGCTGTTCGTCAGAACAAACCCCGCTTTTATGGAGCATCTCACAAAGTTAGATGCTCGCTTTCGCTATGTTGTTCCTCCTCTTTCCATAAAGTCGTGCGACTTTATGGAGTCCCGAAAAGTAAGTCTTACTTTTCGGGAAGAAGGAAAAGCAAAGCAAGGAGCTACAGTTTTGAGAAATAAGCAAAACGAAGCAAAAACAGCTTTTGCTTTGACGCTGTACAACTTCGGGTAACCCCTACAGGCTTAATTCGTCCGTTCTGAAACATTTTTTCCTATTCCCCCAAATTGAGGGACTGTAAAAAAACTTAGTTTTTTTACAGTCCCTTAATTTTTATATTTTACTATTTTTTAATTCGCTTTTGTTTATTACCTTCGGCAGTTAATGCTTTTTCACCATTTAAATACATAACAATTAAGCCAATCAGCACTAATATTGTTGACGCTTTAATCACTATAGGCAAAAATGTTTTATATATAAATTTGCAAATATACATTGCAGTATCTCCACCAATTATTAATGCTGCAACATATCCAAAGAATGTAATTCCACCTGCAAATAAGCAAATCATAATACCATAACCAAATATATTTTTTAATACTACGGATAATTTATTTATGATTTTTTTCATATATTATCTATCTCCTTAAATACCAATAATCGGTAACCAACCCATTAACACAACAACCTGCAATATGAATTGTGCAGCTACCCACCATAAGTTATTTTTAAAAGTCTTAACAAAGTCTGATTCAGCAATAGTCATACCTGCATACATTCCTAATCCGAGAGGTGGTGTAATACCACACATTACACCACAAATGCAAGGAAGCATTGCTGCAGCAAGCAAAGGATCACAGCCTGCAGATGTAAGCACAGTAATAAAGACCGAACCAAATATAACAACAATAGATGAACCCGGAACAACCATCCCCATAATACAAGTAATAACGCAAACAGCAATAACCATTCCAAGTTTACCAAACTGCCAGCTTGCTATAACTCCACCTAAATCGTTAGCAATATCAAGATCGCCGAATAAGGAGCCTATCATATATCCAAAAACACAAACCCCTATAGTAGGTGCAATAGATTTAATTGAAGAAGCATACATCTTAGCTAAACTTTTTGGTGTTATTAATTTTTTGTTTTTACAAATCAAACAACTATAGATAGATGCTAAACCACCGATAAACAACAACGCAGAACTGGAGAAATATTTTGCCCCGTCTTTACCTAATCTTGCCGTGAAAAATGTATCCTTCAAAAAATAATCCAAAACAAAAGGTAAAAGAATTATTACAGGAAGCAACAATCCCTTCCAGTTTTCCTTAAATGTTTCTCTGATTGAAGGTAGTTCTTCCTTCTTCATAGGCTTAACCTTATAATGTTTACAAAAAGCCCAAACCATAATTAATCTTTGCAGAATGAACCAAAAAGAAACACCTAACAAAACGATCCAGAATTGACCTGTTGTTATACTGCTGTTTGGATATAACGCTACAAAAGCACCCAATGCTGCAACTATATTAGAAGAAGGTGGTATTAAATTTCCCAAATAGCTCGCATTACTTTCAATATTAGCTGCAAGCTCTGCTGGAAATCCTGAACGTTTCATAGCAGGAATGGTAATTGTACCTGTAGCCATTACATTTCCCGGACCTGAACCTGACAAAGCTCCCATAAACGAACTTGCAATAACAGCAACATAACCTGCTCCACCTGTAAAACGACCGAATAGTGCTAAAAATAAGCTTATACAATTATCAACAATTTTTGTTTTCGTCAACAAGACAGACATTGCCATAAAAGCAACCATGGAATATAGTAAAGATGTAGATAAAGCATCATCTATGTATGTACCTAAACTATTCCATTTTCCTGTAACCGTTACCAAAACCAAAAAGCTGATAAAAACAGATTCGTATACTGGTCTTTTTAAAACTAAAAAGAAAAATATGATTACCAGAAGCATCAATCCTATACAAATCAAAGATACTGGCATTTTATCCCCTCCAAAACCAAAAAGTTATAAGTATTATATCTTGTTGGTTATATTATACTCACAATTTGTATTTTTGTCAATACTAAAATACAAATAAATTTTACCTTGAAAATATTTCAAGTATAGTGTATCATATTATTATATAGTTACGAAGGACTGATTTGATATGAATAATAAACAATTAGAGTATGCAATTGCTCTTTCAAAATCTTTAAATTTTTCTCATGTTGCTGAACAGTTTAAAATTTCTCAGCCAGCACTCAGTAAACAAATTCTTAATCTTGAAAAGAAGCTTGGTGTTGTGTTGTTTGACAGAAAACAAAATCCGATTGCACTTACTGCTGCAGGTGAAGTTTTCTTTAAAGAAGCAAGAAACCTTTTATATCGTGAAGAACAATTATACCGTTCTATGGAAGAATTTAACATAGGGAAAAAAGGGCGTCTCAGCATTGGAATTTCTCCTTTCAGAGCTCTTTATCTGCTTCCTGAAATATGTAAATGTGTAAAAGACAAATACCCCGGAATAAAGATTGTATTACACGAAGATTACAGCGATAATCTTCGTCGAAATGTAACGGAAGGAAAATATGATTTTGCTATTGCAAATCTACCTGTAGACGAATCTGTATTAGATGTAATTCCTATTGAACAGGATAAACTTGTCTTGGTCATCCCTAAATGCCTTGTTCATCTATTGAGTGATTATCCCGAAAAACAATTTTCGCATATTAATTTCAACAGTTGCCAAAAACTTCCCTTCATTGTTGTTAGTCAGAATCAGGAAATGCGCCAGCTTTTCGAAAAGCTTTGCTCATTTTCAAACTTTGAACCTGATATTGCAATGGAGGTTACCGGACTTGCTACAACATGGCAAATGTCTAAAATTGGAATAGGTGCTACTATATTACCTCTGCAATTTGTTCAAAACATGGGTTTAAGCGACGATGTATTAATATTTTTCCCCGAACACAGTACTAATGTTCGTCAACCTGCTATCATTACCAAACGAGGTCAGTTTCTTCCTGAATATGTTAAATTTGCAATCGACTTACTGATTAATAAACATAACTCTGACAAATAAATATAGTATGTTATAATTACCCCCCCACAAATTCTTTTTTGATTTGTGGGGGGATTTAAATCACCGATTACAAGCAAGCACCATTTTCTATGAGTGTATTTCGTAATTCTTTAACTGAAAGGGTATGTGTGTTTTGTGCAGTATTATAAGCTATTGCAACTGCTGTTCCTGCAGCCTGACCGAGACATGCACAGATATTCATAACTCTTATTGCAGATTGAGCTTCATGTGTTGCAGAGATACAACGCCCTGCAACTAAGAGATTACTGTATTCTTTAGGCAAAAGACTTCTGTAAGGTATACAATAGAACTCATCATCTTTAAAAAAATGAAGCACTGTACCTGACCCGTCAGGACTATGTATATCAACTGGATAATTACCAAGTGCAATCGTGTCATCAAAATAAACTCTGTCATATAATTCTTCTACAGTAAGTATATGTACACCTTTTAGTTTTCTGCTTTCTCTTATTCCTATTTCAGGTGCTATTGTTATCAAAGAAGCATTTTTACATCCTTGAGAATATGTTCTCAAAAAATTAAACATTTCACAAACCTGCTTACGTGCTTCAATTTCTGCTTTACTTAAATCAAAAGCATCAGTAGGATTATATTTTACTACTCTTGTAGTATTTAAATGCACAATACCTTTTTCTTTATCCATAGTGAATTCAAGAACATTTTCACGGGGGTTCTTAATTTCACCTTTACTTTGTAATTCTTTATATATTTTTTGCAATTCAGGTTTTTCGTTCCAGAATTTTTCTGTTTCCACACCACAAATTCTGAAACAAGTTGTCATAGGCTGACAAAGATTGTCGCTTTCCCTACCTAATTGATAATCACAACCGGATAAAGCAAATAAATCACCATCTCCTGAACAGTCAATAAAGAAATCTGCCTCAAAGGTAATTACACCCGATTTTGTTATGACATCTATAGTTTCCAAAAGGGACAAGTCATCTTTTTTCTTATAAGACACATTAAAGAGTTTCGAATGAAATAAAACATCAACTCCTGCTTCGTTTACAATATCGTCAAAAACAAACTTGTAAACCTCCCAACAAGTATCATTATATTTTTCCTTCCTTTCAACAATCTCTTTAAATATACCCGCATTTAAAAATTTGCTTTTACCAGTATCATCATCTTTAATCATATATTTAAAAAACGGAAATATCAAACTATTTGACAAAGCACCTCCAAGGCATCCGTTTTTTTCTATCAAAAGTACACTTAGTCCTAAACGTGCTGCGCTGACACAAGCCGCTATTCCACTTAGTCCTCCGCCTACTACAATAAGATTATATTTTTTCAAATTAATCACCTCACATTAATAATATCATTACATAAAATTAAATTCTTATAATTTCGAAATAAAACATTGAACAAAAGATACAAATATGTTATAATACACTGAAGTTTGTATAACGAAGATAAGGTGTTAATAATGAACCATTGTAATTTACAAAGTTTAATAGATGCTCTGGAATATGGAACAAATCTTCATATAGGAGTTATTTTTTTTGGTAATTACGGAAACGAAAAATTAAAAGTATCCTACGACAACACTATTCACCCCTGTAAAGTTTGCAGTGAATTCAAAAAAACTTCTAAGGGTCTAAAAAAATGTTTCAAATGCAGAAATCTTGCAATTCAAAAAGCAATCAAAGAAAAGAAATCGTTTGGTGGTATATGCATTAATGGTGTTTATGAATATACTCATACAATTGTTGAGAACGAAGATGTCATTTGCATAATTTTCATAGGAAATATTATCCCTGATGATGACAACTCTCAAAAACTTATATATAAACTAGGAAACAACAAAGAATTACTTGGTACAATGGAAAAAGATTTTGATTATAAAAAATGTAAGACATTTGGACATTTAATAGAAAGTTATATCAGACTACTATTAAAAGATACAGAAATCATAAAAAACAAATCGTCATATAATGCATTGATAGAAAATATAAAAACTTTTATTGACACGAATATCGAGAACGATATTCCCATTATTAAAATTGCTGATATTTTTCATTATAACGAAAAATACCTTGGCAGACTCTTTAAAAGCGAAACCGGTATAACATACAACGAATATATTAATACACAAAGATTAAACAAAGCAAAGTTTTTACTTGAAACAACATCAGATTCAATAATAAATATAGCTATACTGTCAGGTTTCAACAATGTTACATACTTCAATCGTTTGTTTAAAAGGCTTTTTAAAATTACACCTTCAGAATACAGAAAAGGCACACACTTAACATAAGTGTGTGCCTTAAAAACAAATCTACAAATCATTCACAGTCAAGTCCTCTAAAGTCTCTCTTCGTACTGCAAGATAATCTTTTTTATTACTTATCATGACAATTGGAGGACGAGGAATTCTGTTATAATTCGACGCCATAGAAAAATTATATGCACCCGTTGTTGCTACCGCAACAATATCACCTCTGCATGGTTTTGGAATAACTATATCCTCCTGCAGAATGTCTCCACTTTCGCAACAACGGCCTACCAATGAACATTTATAATTATGTTCCTTATCCATTTTATTTGCCAAAAATACTGTATATGGTGATTGATACAAAGCATATCTTGGATTATCAGTCATACCCCCATCAACAGAAAGATAATTTTTATATCCTGTAATTTCTTTAACTGTTCCCGCGGTATAAAGAGTCATTCCTGCATCGGCAACAATACTTCTGCCCGGTTCCATTAAAATCTGAGGCATTGGGTATTCAAGAACATAAAGTTTATTCTTAATTCTTTCATATACTCCACGAATATTTTCCGCAATATCTATTACAGGATCATTTTCAGTATATCTGACGCCATAACCTCCACCTAAATCAAGTTCTTTTGCGATAAAATTATGTTCATCACGCATCTTTGCCATAAAATCAATCATAATTTCTGAGCCTCTAAAAAAAGTATCAGAATCAAAAACATTTGAACCAATATGACAATGAAAGCCACACAATTCTATATGCTTTAAATTTAATGCCTTCAGAACAATTTCTTCAGCTTGACCGGTTTCTATTGCTGTGCCGAATTTAGAATCAACCTTACCTGTATTTACTGCCTCATAAGTATGCGTGTCTATTCCCGGAGTAAGTCTTAATAATATTTTTTGCTTTTTAGAAAACTTAGAAGCAATTCTTTCAATAGCATCAAGTTCGTCAAAATTATCAACTACAAAATGACCCAGCGAATTTTCCATAGCAAAGCTGATATCTTCATCGGTTTTATTATTACTGTGAAAGTATGCTTTTTCTAATGGGAATCCTGCTCTTAGTGCTGTATATATTTCACCCGAAGAAACAACATCAATCCCCATTCCTTCTTCTTTCATTATCTCATATATTCTCTTAAAAGAATTAGCTTTACTTGCATACAGAACAGTAAAATTATCAAAGCAATTGCTGAGTGCATTTTTATATGCTCTGCAGTTTTCGCGTATTCGGTCCTCATCCATAAGATATAAAGGAGTTGAATATTTTTTAGCCATAGCAAGAGTATTGACTCCGGCAAAATATAATTTTGATTCTACGGTCTCTATATTCTTACAAAGCATTTTTTTAACTCCTTATAACGTATTTTATTTCGCAAATTCAGCATATATAGCTTTAAGTGCCAACTCATAATCACTCTCATCAACAGCTATAATTATATTAATTTCACTTGAACCCTGATCTATCATTCTGATATTGATGCCTGCATTATATACAGCTGTAAGCAGTCGTGCAGCAACACCTTTGGTTTTTACCATTCCACGTCCAACTACTGCTATTAAAGAAATGCCATCTTCAATAGTAAATGTATCAGGATTGCATACCTTGAAAATTTCCCTGGTAATATCATCCCTTTTGCCATTAATCGCCTCTGTGCTCAACACAACTGACATTGTATCTATACCTGATGGAAGATGTTCAAAGGACACGCCATGCTTCTCAATTACTTCCAGAACTCTTCTTCCAAAACCAAATTCTGAATTCATCATATCTTTTTCTATAGATATTGTTGAAAAGCCTTTTTTACCTGCTACACCGGTTATAACAGTAGGCTTGTCATCGGCTCCTACAACAGGAACAATCATAGTGCCTGGATCTTTCGGTTTGTTTGTATTTCTTATATTAATAGGTATACCGCTTTCTCTTACAGGGAAGACTGCTTCTTCATGAAGAACTGTAGCACCCATATATGCAAGTTCTCTGAGCTCTCGATAAGTAATTACATTTATCACATTAGGGTTTTCAATAATTCTCGGGTCAGCCATATACATTCCCGAAACATCAGTCCAATTTTCATAAATATCTGCACCCATAGCTCGTGCTACAATAGAACCTGTGATATCAGAACCACCTCTTGAAAAAGTCTTTATAGTTCCGTTTGGCATACTTCCATAAAATCCAGGTATAACTGCATTATCATATTTTGACAGAATCTCTGCTAATTTCTTATTAGTTCTTTCTGTATCAAGTCTACCATTGTTATCAAAGAAAATACCGGATTCTGCATCAACAAATTCATAGCCTAAATATTTAGCAAGCACCATGGCATTCAGATATTCACCACGACTCGCAACATAATCCTCACCTGCATGATGTAAAATAGCAAGCTTAATTTTTGTAAATTCTTCATCCAAAGAAAAATCAATACCTAAATCCTTTATAATCTGATTATATCTTTCTTCAATTTTTGCAAAAGACTCATCAACACTTTTTTTCTCAAAAGAAGCTTTAAAACAATCATATAATAAATCAGTTACTTTAATATCATCAGAAAATCTTTTTCCCGGCGCAGAAGCGACAACATATCTTCTTTCCTTTTCTGCATTTACAATTTCAGCAACTTTCTTAAACTGTTCAGCATCAGCTAAAGAACTACCACCAAACTTTAAAACTTTTAACATTTTGAACCTCCAACATTAAAAAATGCAATTCTCTTGTAAAATTAATTAATCTTTATTCCAAGATTCTTCATTATTTCAAACATTTTTTCCTGATTATGTTTTTCCATAACGGTTAATGGCAAACGAAGGTAATTATCACAAAATCCCATAGCACTCATAGCTGATTTAACCGGAATAGGATTAACTTCACAGAACAATGCATTTATAAAATCAAGATATTTCAGTTGCATCTTTCTGCTTTCTTCAATGTTGCCACTCATAAATTCATGACACATTCTGCTCGTTTCTTTAGGTAATACGTTTGAAAGAACAGAAATTACACCTTTTCCACCCAAAGAAAGAACAGGTACAATCTGGTCATCGTTACCGGAATAAATATCCATTTTTCCATCAACAGCAGCAGCAATTTCAGCTATCTGAGAAATATTTCCGCTTGCTTCCTTGATTCCTGCAATATTAGGATGTTCTGCAAGAACCTTACAAGTGTCAGGTAATATATTTACACCTGTACGTGAAGGAACACTATAAAGAATTATAGGCTTTGTACTGACATCAGCAATTTTAGTAAATGTTTCAATTAAACCTTTTTGAGTAGCCTTGTTGTAATAAGGTGTTACTACAAGCATTGAATCAGCACCGGCATCACAGGCGAATTTTGTTAATTCAAGAGCATATGACGTATCATTACTTCCTGTACCGGCTATTACGGGCACTCTTCCATTAACACATTTTACTGCAAACTCAATAGCTTTTCTGTGTTCTTCGTCGCTAAGTGTAGAACCTTCACCTGTAGTCCCGCAAATAACAAGTGCATCTATATCTTCTTCAACCTGCCAGTTAATCAGCCTTTCAAAATTAGTATAATCAATCCCATTCTCATTTAATGGTGTAATAAGTGCTGTGGCAGCACCTGTAAAAACTGTTTTTTTCATAATTTATAACCTCCTACTCACAACAAAAATAGCCGCATAAGGGACACACGGCTATCAAACTCCAATAGGAATTATTATCAGATAGCACTCCGCCTCTTAAAGCGACAGCAATACAGATATTATTCCGCATTGCCAGGTCGACCTTACACCTCGGCCGCCTTCGGCACCTGTACCTTTCAACATCAAATCTTTGTGAAGAATAAACAGATGTTTACTGATTACAAAATGCACCTCTACCTTATTATATGAATTTTAACATAATATTCGATTAATGTCAATAGAAAATAGTCTATTGGCAATCTTTTGTCTAACTTAAATTAGTACCTATTCCTCACAACTAAATAAAACCCACTTTTGGCATAAATTACCAAACAATTCAAATTTAGTGTCAACATGTTATTCAATCATGTTTAATCAAACAAATTGGCAACGCCATACTCCTACACCTGAATCGGCAAATACATCTTTGAGTCTTTCTTCAAGCATTTTCACTGTTACGCCTTTTTTCATAACTACCTGAAGAAAGCCTCCTCCTCCTGCACCACATATCATACGACCATCCGTTAAATCAGATATCGATAACAATATCTGGTCAATACATGTGTTAGTACAACCTTCATCCAATTTTTTCGACAACTCCCAATGCTCATTAAGCAATCCGGCAAAATTGTCAATATTTCCTCTTTCGAGTTCAAATCTCATGAGCACAGCTATTTGTTGTATTTTGTTGAGCACTTCAATTGCGTCAGGATTACTTCCAATATATCTGCCTACTACCTCTCGAAGCAAATTTCTTGCCAAACGTCGCTGCCCTGTATAAATAAGAGCATATCTTTCATTCAACTCACTTATAAACTCTTTCGACAAAGTAAGAGGAGTACAAACTATGTTCGGCTCAAGACCAGGAGCAGAAGTTATCAGCTTAATACCCGGTGCAAGACCACCAACCTGGTCCTGCCATCCTCCACCTGTTGACATTATTTGTTCCATACTCAACACACAGTTGTACAGTTCGTTATCCGTTGCCGACACACCAAGGAATTCAAACAACCCCTTTACACAAGCACCGGCAAGAACTGAACTTGTTCCAAGCCCACTTCCTTTAGGAATATTGATAACACGGGTATTCATATAAATACCACCACCAAGATTTTTACATATATCTTCAAACGAAAACGATTCTTTATAAGGAATAACACCACAAGCTATAAGTGCCGCCTTATGAAGAGCAAACGGATCACTAGGATCATTACATGATTGAAGATCAGACAAAATTGTAAATTCTCCATAGCTTCCTATATCAGTTGAGGCAAGTATTATCTTTTTTTCAGATATTTTACGAAGCGTAACCTCTATCGGTAGCTGACCATTCAATGACACTGCCGCATTAAGGACTGTGCCACCATTTTCAAGACAATGTGGAGGTGTATCAGACCATCCTCCGCCCCAATTTACTCTAACTGGAAGACGTATAACAACTTCATCTTTCACTATTCTTTTATCAGGATTATATTTTGTGTTCTTTATACCTGATGTCATAACAGCACTACAAATAGTATTAAAGCATTTATTTGACAGATTTTCGTGATTAATTAGCTTTGAAGCATAGTAATATATACGTATTTTCCGTGAAAAATCTGACAAGTTTTTTTCATCAAGCATTTCTGCTTCATTGAGTAGATACTTTTCCACTCTCGTGCTTATACCATTAGGAAATTGTTTTATAACATCCTCTACAGGAATTCGCTCATCCACAGCATCAAGAATAGATTCAGATATTATCTTGTCATCAAGTTTATCTTGCCATGGAAGAATAGCTGTTACATCTGCACAGTTAAAACTATCACACAATGAGATCAATTCACCCGTCATATCTCCGTTAAGAGCCGCACGGACGGCATCTTCCATAGAATCACAAATTTTGAAAAGAGGTGCACTCCAGAGATCACAATTCAGAATATTTCCCATCCACTTATTCTCTTTTGGATTATCATAAAGACCAAATATACGGCAAACATATCTTTCACCATCAAGTTTCAATCCATGAAGAACAACTTGCTCGGGGACAGATACATCGTTTAGGGTAACGCCGCTTATAACACAACGTTTTCCTATTGTAACCTTCGAAAGAATATCCGAGTTTTCTATATAACTGCCCTTACCTATACTTGCATCATGACTTATATAACTATTATATATCGCATAATCCGCATTGCGACAATTACTGTTTACAATTCCCGTCCAGTTAAGATAATGATAACCAGCTATATCCTCAGTAACAAGTTTCAAAAATTCAGCAGTAGTGCCGAAATGCAGAAATGTAGCGGGGAAAAAACGTACAAGTTTCATCCTGAATGGTCTCAACGCTTTCCATACTTTTTCTCGTGCAACCTCAAGTTCTGTAGAAAAATCGCCTTCTGGTGTTTCTTTGTAAAACTCCTCAAGAGTACTGCTTTCTGCCAAAGGATAGAGAAAATCGGCATAAAATGATAATCTTACCTTATCATTAACTAATGCTTTAAATTTATCTTCACTATCAATCAGGTTGTAAAGTGCATTCACAAGTTCACCTGAAAATATTACCGCACCTGTATCTATATCTACATTTGAATTGTTATCTACAGCACCTGCATTACTAAGAGTTTCTATTGTTTGCTTTTGTAAACAACGTTCTACCATTCCATCAGAATTTCCGAGAAACACCCCATGATTCTTTCCTACGTTTACGTTTTCTTTTACAGAAAGAGCTGCCGCACCTTCGCCATAAAAATCAAGCTGCAAGGAATTAAATAGAATTAAAACATCACCCGAACATACAAGAAGTCCAGATGATATACGTGCAGGTATACCCGACATACCAATAACTATCTCGTCAAAAAGAGTACTTCTTCTACCATTAGGCAACACCCTAAATATAGGAGAAAAGATTTTTCCACAAGCACTGTACTGAGGTACTCTTTTAGAATCACCACCAGAATGTATACAAAGAATACGAAGTTTCGAAAAGTCCTTTGTTCCTTCTTTTTGAGCAATATATTTAATAACAGATAGAGTAGCTCCTCCAGAACCACAACGCTTACCATCGTGATCAGGAATAACTGCATATTTTGTGGTAGACGGTAAAACACCAGCCTTAATTCGTTGCTCTATTTGCTCATTGTAAGCTCTT
The DNA here is from genome assembly GCA_045593265.1 of Clostridia bacterium. Taxonomy (GTDB): domain Bacteria; phylum Bacillota; class Clostridia; order RGIG6154; family RGIG6154; genus RGIG8497. The sequence continues at coordinate 12,134 of JAZNWH010000080.1, forward strand.
GCTTGAGATTGATTCGAGGCTGTAAGAACTATATAATCCCACGCAACCACTTTGCCGCATAAGGAGGCTTCAAAAGTATCATAGCTATCGTGGTATGATTGGCTTAAAAAAAGTGTTTTATAATTAGTCATAATTCACCTCTAAATATTTATACCATTATCCAAAAATGCTTTGAATGTATCACTGTATGCACGAAAATCAAATTTCTCTACCGAAGTTATTCGTACATTTCTCTTCATTTTCGAAATATCGTCTACACCCATTGCAAGTATACGTTTCAAAGCAAAAACAACATTGTCAAGCTTGCCGTTTTCAATTAGAATACTATCCTTACCATCGGTAAAGAATTTGTAATAACCGCCTACGCAACTTCCTATTACACTTATCCCACACGCTGTCATTTCAGGTACCTTACTTGAAAATGATCTTTGCTTAAAAATGAAAGATGTTAATTGATTATAAAATACACCTCTACATTATTATATAAATTTTGACATATTCATTAATTCGATAGAAAATAGTCAATTCGTCAACATTTTACCTGATTTTAATCATTGAAACTCATCAAGATTTACGCCAAACCATTTTATTAACTACTTCTGTATAGGACTGAATGATTTTAACAACTTTTGTGGAAACATTTTCATCCGTATATACTGAAACAGGAATTCCGTGATAGTTGTCATTATTCATTTCAACTGCTAAATCTACAGCTTGCAAAAGTGAAACCTCATCAATGCCTGCCAAAATGAAACATGCATTATCCAACGCTTCAGGTCTTTCCGTAGAAGTACGAATACACACAGCGGGAAAAGGGTTACCAATACTTGTGTAAAAAGAGCTTTCTTCGGGTAAAGTTCCACTGTCCGAAACTACACAAAATGCATTCATCTGAAGATTATTATAATCGTGAAATCCTAACGGTTCATGAAATTTGACATACGGATTAAACTTAAAATCAAGAGTTTCAATTCTTTTTCTACTTCTCGGATGACACGAGTATAAAATCGGCATATTATATTTTTCTGCCATTTTATTAATAGCATTAAACAAACTGTAAAAATTCTTATCTGTATCAATATTTTCTTCTCTGTGAGCAGAAAGAAGTATATATTTTTTAGGTTCAAGATTAAGTTTCTCCAAAACAGTACTGTTTTCAATCTCTGACAGATTATTATGGAGTACTTCAGCCATAGGTGAACCGGTAACATACACTCTTTCTTTTGGCAGTCCACATTCATGTAAATAACGTCTTGCATGCTCAGAATAAGCCAAGTTGACATCCGATATAATATCAACAATTCTTCTGTTTGTTTCTTCCGGCAAACACTCATCCTTGCAACGATTTCCAGCCTCCATATGAAATATAGGTATATGAAGACGCTTTGCAGCAATCGCTGAAAGGCATGAATTAGTGTCCCCCAATATAAGCAAAGCATCCGGTTTAATTTCATTCATAAGCTTATACGAACAATTAACAATGTTTCCTATAGTTGAACCAAGATCATCGCCTACAGCATCCATGTACACATCAGGATCAGCGAGCTTAAGATCGTGAAAAAACACACCGTTAAGGTTATAATCGTAATTTTGCCCTGTATGTGCAAGTATTGTATCAAAATAATTGCGACATTTATTTATAACAGCAGCAAGACGTATAATTTCAGGTCTTGTACCAACTATAATAAGCAGCCTAAGTCTGCCATCGTTTTTAAAACTTACATCTGAATAATCCAATTTGATATCCATTTCAAAACACTCTCCCTAAGAGGATTAATATATTAGTATATACATCTTTTCACCTTATTCAACAACTTCAGCAAATGTATCAGGATGACTAGAATCAAACTGTTCATTTGCCCACATTACTGTAACGAGATTTTCAGTTTCACTAAGGTTAATTATATTGTGCGTATATCCCGGAAGCATATGTATAGCTTCAATTTTTTCTCCACTCACTTCAAAATTCAATACTTCATCAGAACCTATTTTCCTCATCTGAATAAGACCACGACCACTTACAACGATGAAAATTTCCCATTTGGTGTGATGCCAATGCTGACCCTTGGTAATTCCGGGTTTAGAAATATTTACTGAAAACTGACCACATTTTTCGGTTTTTAAAAGTTCAGTAAAACTTCCTCTGGCATCTGTATTCATTTTCAAAGGTATCGCAATCTTCTCCTTTGGAAGATATGACAAATATGTACTGTAAAGCTTTTTTGCAAATGAATTATACGGAATTTCAGGCATTATAAGTGTGTCCGATTGTTTTTTAAACATCTCAAGAAGTTCAACAATGTGGCCTAATGTAACTTTATGTGTAACCGGAACTGCACAATATTTTCCATTAACGTCAAATACAGTGTTTATCCCATCAAATCCACATCTATGTTCTTTGTTTTCCATAGCATCAAGCATTTCCTCAATTAAATCATCAATATAGAGAAGCTCAAGTTCAACAGAAGCGTCATTAACTACTATTGGAATATCATTTGCTATATTATTACAAAATGTGGCTACAGCAGAATTATAGTTTGGTCGGCACCATTTGCCAAAAAGATTTGGAAATCTGTAAACCAACACCTTAGCTCCTGTCTGTTTTTCATATTCGAAAAACAGCACCTCCCCGGCTTTTTTGCTTCTGCCATAATCGCCATCATATCGACCTATTAGTGTTGCCTGAATTGACGAAAACAGCACTACCGGGCAAGTATTCCTGTGCTTTTTCAGACAATCAATAAGAATTGAAGAAAAACCAAAATTACCTTTCATAAACTCTTCTGGATTTTCAGGTCTGTTAACGCCAGCAATATTAAATACAAAATCGGCTTCTTTACAAAAACTATCAAGCAACTCAGGTTCAGTATCAATATCATATTCAAAAATCTCTTCAATTTTTATTTGAGGTCTCGTCTTATCATTTCCGTTTTTAATATTTTTTAGAACTGAAACAAGATTTTTCCCTACAAAACCTGCGGCGCCTGTTACGAGTATTTTCATTTTTTGCCTCCTTCAGCTATTTCTTCAATATAATTTTTCCACATTGAAATTATTTTGTTGATTTCAAGCGTTTCATTTATCTTGTAAGCTTCATCAGCAAGTTTTGTTCTCATTTCGCCATCATCTGCTATTTTAGTCATGGCTTCAAATAATTTATCTTCGTTATTCACAGGAATCAATATTCCGTTAATTCCATCATCAATTAAAGCTGCAGCTCCCCCACCGGAACAATCTGTTGAAACACATGGAAGTCCCATTGCCATTGCTTCAATAAGTGAATTGGGCATACCTTCATAATTAGATGTTAAAACAAAAAATTTTGCTTTTTCAAGATATGGTATAACATTCTGACGACCTGTAAGTATAACCTTATCAAACATATGATTTTCCTTAATGTATTTTTCATACATAGCCCTGTCAGGTCCATCACCGACAATATACAATTTATAATCATGATTTAAAGAAAATTTCTTAAATACACGAAGCAACATTGAGATGTTTTTCTGTCGTTCAGCAAGTCTCGCCGTAATTACTATGATATTTTCATTATTTTGTGTATCTGTTTTTTCATATCGTTTCTCAATAAAATTCGGTATAACTATCGAACGTGATTTTATTTCCTTACCAAAGAAATCAGCGATACGTTCTGTCTGAAAAACATAACCTGTAGCCTTTTTGTAAATCAAATTTCTGCGTAACCTTAATATTTTTCTATGTGGATCTGTATATGGGTCATTACGTTCACATAAAATCACAGGAATTCTTACATTTTTAAGAGCTTCCATAACATCAAGATTGTATACAACGCCAAAAGATACTACTACATCAAACTTTTCTTTTTCAACAGTTTCTCTTATTGCTTTTTGTCTTTTTAAAAATCTTGTATATCTATTTCCTGTTATGAACAAAGGAATTTGCTTAATACCTGTTATATCCTCACAAGGCTTTTGTTCACCTAATAATAAAACACTCACATTATGACCTTGTGTGGCAAATGACTCAGTAAGATAACGGGCAATTTTTTCAGCACCACTATATTTAAGCGAACCTATAACAAATCCTATTTTCATTTAATCCCCTCATTTTATTCAAAAATTTCTTTAAATTTATGAGAATATAATCTATAATCAAAGTTCTCTTTTGCTGTTAAAAGAGCATTTTTACTCATTTGATTTTTTTGTTCAGGCGTAAGATTAAGAGCGCGTCTCAAAGTATCTGCAATATCCTCAGGACGATGACTTGCTGCAATCATAGCATTTTCACCGTCAATTAAATACTCTCCTAAATCAGAAGATATATTACAAAATATAGGTGTAGCATTAGCAAGAGCCTCTACAACCTTACTTGGGAACCCGGCTTTTGCATATCTAAGCTCTGCATTTCTTGGAAGCATTACAAAATCCGCATTCTCCATATATTCTAATACTTCGTTGCGGGAAACTCTGCCAATAATCTCCAAAATATCTGAGCAATTTTCTATATCATCCACAGTTATTTCAGGAAGATTAGACAATTGTTCTTTGGTATTTCCTATAAGTACAAGTTTGAGTTTTTTCCGTTCATCTGTACTAAGTAAAGGAACAGCCTTAAAAACATTACCAATAAGATCCTTGCCTGCTGGATGTCCGGCATAAAATAATGTAAGCACATCAAAATTCTTAACCTTTGGTTCTGTTCTCGATTTCGAATCACAAAGCATAGGAACACGGACAGTCTTTATTCCCTTGGAAATAAAATATTCCTCCAAATATCTACTGATAGAAATGACAGAAAAACTCCTGTCAATTATCTTAGTATTTATCAAATTCTTTGTTCGATAGGTTCTATTATTTTCTCCATTTTTAAATTCTTCCGGAGAATACCATTCAACACAATCATGAACAAGTTTGATATTATTTTTAGTGCAAATTTTTTTACAGAATTTAAATATAGAAACATGAGGGCTACATAAGTACACTCCATAAATTCTGCTTATATTTCTTTTAACATATTTTTTCACCATATAGGGAAAGTAACAAAAATAATCAAAGCCTTTTCCTATCATACTGCCATAATTCCTTAAAGAAATATAGTTAATGCCATTAACAGTCCCGGAGTCTCTTATTTTACCGCGGCAAAACACAGTGATTTTATATCCATTATCAGCAAGAACTCTTAAATTCATATACAATCGCACTGCAGCAGCTTGCCCTTCCGGAAACCACCCGGTAGTAATTACAACAATTTCTTTCATAACCTTGTTTCCCTTCAGATTAGATTTTTTTCAACTCTTCTTGGATAAATTTTAGCTTAGACATTTTCTCTTTGGTTTCTTCTGTAGAAAGCAATTGCGTATTGTTGGAATTAAATTCAGTTAAAGTATTTCTTTCAACATTCCCCTTGTTAAAGTACTTATCGTAATTAAGTCCTCTTTTATCACAAGGCACTCTGTAGAAATCACCCATATCTATTGCATTGGCACATTCTTCGTTTGTAAGTAATGTCTCATACATTTTTTCTCCATGTCGTATGCCAATAATTTTGATATTTTCCTTACTGCCACCAAAAAGTTCACAAACAGCTTCAGCCTGAGTTTGTATTGTACACGCAGGAGCTTTCTGTACAAGTATATCGCCACTCGTACCATGCTCAAATGCAAACAGAACAAGATCCACAGCCTCATCGAGGGACATAATAAAACGAGTCATAGACGGATCTGTTATAGTAATAGGCTGACCACTTCTTATCTGTTCAATCCAAAGAGGAATAACAGAGCCTCTTGAGCACATAACATTACCATAACGTGTGCAACATATTTTAGTATCCTTTGTAGTTCTTGATTTTGCTACAACTACCTTTTCCATCATGGCTTTTGATATACCCATAGCATTAACCGGATATGCAGCTTTATCTGTAGACAAACAGATTACAGATTTAACACCTGCATCTATTGCTGCAGTAAGTACATTTTCTGTACCTATAACATTTGTCTTAACAGCTTCTATAGGAAAGAATTCGCAAGAAGGAACTTGTTTAAGTGCTGCCGCATGAAAGACATAATCAACCCCATGCATAGCATTTTTTATAGATTCAATATTCCTTACATCGCCAATGTAAAAAGAAATTTTATCAGCAACATCGGGCATTTTCTTTTGAAACTCATGCCTCATATCATCTTGCTTTTTCTCATCACGCGAAAAAATTCTTATTTCTCCTATATCTGTAGATAAAAATCTGTTGAGAACAGCATTTCCAAAGGACCCTGTTCCACCTGTAATAAGTAAAGTTTTTTTAGAAAAACTACTCATTTATTCTCCCCCCTCTTTGTTATAACAATCAATTATTTGAATAGACAATTCTTTTCAACAAATCAATATGTCGTTTTGTCATGTTTGTTTTTGAAAAAGCATTAACCGCTAAATCACGTGCATTATTACCTTTAATTTTAAGTAAAGCTCTGTTATTGTACGCATTTAAAATCTGTTCGGCAAGAGCATCGGCATTGTCAGCATCAGCAACATATCCACAATCATTATCTTTTATTAATTCCTATAGCTCAGTATTTTTATCAAAACTTAAAAGCACAGGAGTTGCTGTAGCAAGTATACTAAAGGTTTTACTTGGAAAAGCTCCTACCCCAATACCTTTTTTGCAAGCAACAATAGAAATATCGCCTAAACTGTAGACTTGCGAAACCTTATTAAGCGGTTGGAACGGGAATAAACTCAAATTGTTTAAAGAAGCAGTTGCGTCTTTAACTTTCTCCGACTCCACACCGTCTCCAAAAATCACAAAATGTATATCGTTATGATCTTTTAACAAAGATGCTGCCTGTATAATCGTATCTATTCCCAGGGCAGCACCTAAATTGCCTGCATATGTTACATAAAAAGCATCACGCGATAACAAAAGTTCATCAAACAAACGATTATCCTTACGAGGTATATTTATAAATTCATCTGTATCAATCCAATTATAGACTATTTCGATTTTATCATCCGAAACACCTTTGGAAATCAGATTTGATTTGCATCTGCATTTTTATATATGTAATTCGTAACGCAATTACCTATTTTCCACAATAAACTCCCTTTTCTTGTTAAGCCGGCATTTGACATAGAATCTGGAAAAACATCATGCACATTATACACAAAAGGAGTATATTTCTTATATTTACTCGAAAGTAACTTTTAAAAAAACTCCAGCTATTCCCACAATTGGCGGTGTGCTACCCAAATAAATCATATCCACATTCTTTGTACGAAGTCCCTTGTAAATCTGAATTAAAACTATCAAAGTATATCTTAAAGCACGTAACACAGGATTTTTACCTTCTCGAAACATTGAAAAACGATGTACCTTTACAGAAGAATCATACATTTCTTCGTATTTAATTTTCGAATACTTTTTACGGGTATTATCATCAACACCACGTGATGGTGTAGGTACATATAATTCCGTTACAAAACCTTCTTCTTTGTACGCATTATATAAATCTAAGCTAAGATGACTGCTTGAAACTTGTTCAGGATAAAAATATGAAGGTAATCTTAAAATTTTCATAACTATACATCAAATTAGTTATATTGATTTTATTTATTAAGCTTTTTATTTAATTGTGCCTGAACTTTTATCGGGAGTCCGAAAAGGTTGATAAATCCAGCTGAATCTCTCTGGTCATATACTTCGTCCTCACCAAATGTTGCTATTTCTTCAGAATAAAGTGAATAATCACTCCAAACACCAGCTTTAATAATATTACCCTTATAAAGTTTGAGTTTAACCTTACCTGTAACACATTCCTGTGTTTTATCAACGAAGGCTGAAAGTGCTTCTCTCAAAGGAGTAAACCACTGACCATTATAAACTAAATCAGCAAATGTTACAGAAAGTTCTTCTTTCTTATGAGCAGTCATTTTGTCAAGACACATAGTCTCAAGGTAATTATGTGCAAAGTACAAAATTGCACCACCTGGTGTTTCATATACACCACGGCATTTCATACCAACAAGTCTGTTTTCAATAATATCAAGCAAACCGATACCGTTAGCACCACCAACTTCATTAAGCTTGAGAATAATATCCTTAGCTGTCATTTTCTCGTCATTAAATGCAACAGGAATACCTTTTTCAAAATCAAGTGTTATGTAAGTAGGTTCATCGGGTGCCATAAGAGGTGAAACTCCCATTTCAAGGAAACCTTCTTTTTCATATAAAGGTTCATTACCTGCATCTTCAAGATCCATACCTTCATGGGAAAGATGCCATAAATTCTTATCCTTTGAGTAATTTGTTTCACGATTGATTTTCAATGGTATATTGTGTGCTTCAGCATATTCAATTTCTTCATCACGTGATTTAATATCCCATTCTCTCCATGGAGCAATAATAGGCATATCAGGAGCAAAAGCTTTGATAGCAAGTTCAAAACGAACCTGATCATTACCTTTACCTGTGCAACCATGACAAATAGCATCTGCTTTTTCTTCAAGAGCAATTTCCACAAGTCTTTTTGCAATAATTGGTCTTGCAAATGACGTACCTAACATATATTCTTCATATTTAGCTCCTGCTTTAACTGTTGGAATAATAAAATCATCAACAAAAGTATCTGTAAGATCTTCGATATAAAGTTTAGAAGCACCTGTCTTTATAGCCTTTTCTTCAAGTCCTTCAAGTTCATCAGCCTGACCAACATTACCTGAAACAGCAATTACTTCACAATTATTGTAATTCTCCTTAAGCCACGGAATAATGATAGATGTATCAAGACCTCCTGAATACGCAAGGACTACTTTTTTAATTTTTGTCTTATCCATAATAAAATTCCTTCCTGTTAAATAATATTTACATATATTTATATACTATCACATTTTTACTTCAAATGCAATACCCATTTAATTGATAATGTATATTTTTGCATTATTTATGTATATATTTTCATATTTTGTTTTTGCTGCCGAAAACATAGGGAAATAATATCAGAATGATTATTGCAGGAAAAATTGCACCAAAAAATATACCTGCTCTCAAATTATCATTAAACCAACTGGAAACATATCCGATAAAAGTTGGTCCACTCGTGCATCCCACATCGCCTGCTAATGCTAATAATGCAAATAACGCTGTTCCACCTTTAGGAATTCTTTTGTGTGCCAGAACATAAGTACCCGGCCACATAACCCCAACTGAAAAACCACAAATTGCACATCCGGATAAAGCTAATAACGAACCTGGAGACAGAGACGATATCAAGTATCCAACTAAACATAATACTGCACAAAAAAATGTATATTTTTCCAATTCAAGCTTGCTGCCTTTTAGAGAATAGTATATTCTTGATGCTCCCATAAACAAAGCAAACATACAAGGTCCTAATATATCTCCAACGGCTTTCGTTACTTTTAAACCTGATTCTGCAAAAGCTGACGCCCACTGACTCATTCCCAGCTCACATGCACCTGAACAAACCATTAATATTATCATCAAATAGAATGTCTTGTTTTTAAACAATTCAATTAGCGGCATCCCTTTTTCATTATCTTCAAGGGTACAAATAGGCACAAAATAAAAGTAAATCATATTCGCTATTGGTAAAAGTGTCCATAAAACAGTAAGATAAACACGATTTTCTATGCCAAAAGCGAGAAAAAACATTGTAGAAATGAGGACAACAATTAACTGCCCCCAGGAGTAAAACGAATGCAGAAAACTCATTACAGATGATATTTCATTACTTGGTCCGGCTTCTACAACAGGGCTTATTAAAACCTCAAGGAGCCCCCCTCCGATACCATAAACTATAACACTTATTACAAGCCCTGTAAAAGGGTAAATTATATCCGGTAAAAAAGCCAGTCCCCAAAACCCAACAATGGCAAATACATGGGCAGCAAGTATTAATTTTCTGTAGCTGAATTTTTTAGTCAAAAAAACCGAAAGAAAATCAACAATTAACTGTGTGAAAAAATTCAATGTTATAAGCAATGCAATTTTATTTAATGGAATGTCATAGACACTATTATACGTTACAAACAATAGTGGTGCATAATTATTTACAATTGCCTGTATAGCGTAACTGATACTGCAAGATGCAATTGTATGATTGTAACTTAGTTTTCTTGTCATATCATATCAAGTTCCTTTATAATACTTATTCTTTCGTCATACCTTGAAGATTCCATAACAGGTCTGTATTTGATAAACTGAGGGATTTTTTCTTTGTATTTTATACATTTTGCAATTATATTTTTAATATGAACTTTCCTTGCCTTTGCAACATTCAAAGAAGGATACTTTCTTCTCATTGACTCTTTAGATAAAGATAAATAATCCTTAAGACTGTTTCTTCTCCATGAAGTCATATAATCCTCAAAATCCACGTTACCTTTACTCTTAATTCTTTCGCGATTGTATATTTCGTAAAAATTAGACATTTTCTTCTTTTTACCGAAAGCACCGCTTTCCTCACAATCAGTAAGTATTCTTTCAGCAATAGCTTCATAATCTTTATCAATTTTCAACACATCTATATTCCAATATTTGTTAGCTATATAAAATATACATTCTACGAAGTTTTTATATTTAAGTTTCTCAAATAATATATCTGCATAATTAAAATCAATCTGGTCAACATATTTTTCCGCATAAAGCACAATATCCATCATTTGTCTAAGTGTTATTCCATTGGCGAGAAAATGTTTAATCCCGTGTAATACAAGATAAATATAGCCATCATTAACACTTAAAGTGTAATAATAATTCCCATCAGATAATTCTATTTTTCTGAATTCTTCTTTTACACTGTGATTTCCAAACCACTCTGTTGTTATAAAATCATAATATAGAGAAATATGAATTTCAACTACACCAATCAATGGATGGTAACATACAGTATGGTTGGCACTTTTACTTCTTGGAGAATAAGAAAATCCGTATTCTGACATTATTTTAAGAACCTTCATCTCGTCTTTTTCATTTACCAGTACATCAATGTCCCCGGAAATACGTAAGCCGGGAAATCTGTACAAAGAAGACAATGTATCACCCTTAAGTAATGCATAGGTTATCTTTTCTTCTTCAAATTTTGTTATAACCGAATAAAAAGAAGATATCTTCAATGCATTTTTGTTGCAGGAAAACATAACCTTATTATTCAGATGTTCAAAGTTTTCTAAAGTAATTTTATTTTGATTGTGCATAATTTTCAAAGCACCAAAGACAAGATGATATACACCTTGTTCTCTGGCTTTTTCAAGTATAAAATCAGGCATAGAAGTAATATTTAAATCTACATCTGTATCCTTACAGATGTATCCTAACAATTCAAGCATCTCTCTAAACGACTTTGTCATAACACTTCCCTCCCGACATATTAATATGGTTCTTCCAATATGTATTCATCATTGTATATTTCCCCATTAAAATTTGGAGAACAAACAACTTTTTTATCTGAAATTACTAAATATTCAAATTCTTTTGAGTCCTTATAAAGCTTTTCTGCTTTCTCTTTTCCCATTGCCAGCAGTGCTGTAGAATAAGCATCACACTTTGTGGCACTTTCACCTGTTACAGTAACGGAACTTATTCCATTACTTACAGGATAGCCTGTGTACGAGTCGAAAATGTGATGATAAATAATACCATCCTTTTCAACATATCTTTCATAAGTTCCTGAAGTAATTACAGCCTGGTCTTTAATTTTCACAATACAGGCAACATCTCCTCTTGTATGAAACGGAGCTTGTACACCTATTTTAATTTCATCTTTATCACTATAAGCATAGACGTTTCCACCTAAATCAACAATAGCTTCCTTAACACCATTTTCTTTAAACATTTTTACTACACAATCAGTGGCATAACCTTTAACAATTCCACCTAAATCGATTTTCATACCATTAAGAAAAACTTTATTACCTTCAACCTTGATTTTAGAATAATCTGATGTCTTTAAAGCTTCTTCAATTTTAGTTTTTTCAGGAACTTTAAAATTATCTCCTGATAAATTCCAAAGGTCTTTTAAGTCTTTTAGGGCAACATTAAAATATCCATTTGTATCATAGCTTATTTGAATGGCCGTTTTTATAAGTTCGGCTACGTCATTTTCAACTTCATCAATTTCACCTGAATTAAGTTTATATATGTAACTTTCAGGGTCATAAGCATTAAATTTTTTATCAATATCGCGTATAATTTTTTCTGCCTCTTGGAGTATCTTGTCATCACCTTTAATTTTAATATTCATAACTGTGTCCATTGCAAATATGGTAGTTTCATTATAAGTATTTTTATTATATACTGATACAGCAAGAAACAAAACGCCTAAAAGACATAAAAACGAGAGTGCTTTCTTCAAAATTTCCTCCTAAAAAAGACGGGCAATGCCCGTCTTAGTAACATCATATTTAATTGTATCACAAAACAAAGCTTATTGCAATCAAATATTAATTTCTTCCCTTTTTTTTGGTATTTTAATTAAATATTCAATGAAATCTTCATGCTCATTTTTTACTGTTTCAACTTTTACACCTGTCTTTTTTATAGCATCTACAGCCTTAGTTATCGTATTAACAAAAACTCTCAGGTGAATAGCACCCTTAACACTTCCCCTGAATTTATTGTTTTTCGACGAAAGCTTCTCTACAGTTCTGTCCACAAGTTCATCTGTCTGAACAACATTATAATGATTATCGCAAATTATCTTTAAAAGCTTCATCTGCAAATTTTCATCCTGTATTCTAAGTAAAGCCCTTGCATGTCTTTCTGTAAGATGATTGTCGGTAATGATTTTCTTAACATTAGGAGACAGCCTGAGTAGTCTTAATTTGTTCGCTATTGCAGATTGACTTTTCCCCAGTCTCATAGCAAGCTGCTCTTGTGTGTACTGATGCTCCTGTACCAAATGAGATAATGCATCTGCCTCTTCAAGAAAACTCAAATCAGCACGTTGAAGATTTTCAAGAAGAGCAATTACAGCAGAATCATTTTCGTTTGCATCTATCACTATGCAAGGTATACTTTTCATTCCGGCTATTTTAGAAGCTTTTAACCTGCGTTCTCCTGATATTAGTTCAAAACCACCAATGCAATTTCTCCTGACAGTGATAGGCTGAATAACCCCAAACTCCCTGATACTTTGGGCAAGCTCACTTATAGCAACAGGTTCGAATGTTTTTCTTGGCTGATATGGATTTAAAGAAATTTTGTCAATACTTACTCTTATAACGCTGTTAACAATTTCTTCATTTGAAAACTCCTGATTCATTTTATCATCCTTTCGTATATTTAGTTTATCTCAAAACAAATTATACTATATATAGTAATTTTTGCAAAGATAAATTGATTGATAAAATATATCATAAAACAACAAAAGAACCGCTATTTCAACGGTTCTTTTGAAGGTTTACCTGCTTTTCTGGGGTAAGCTGATGGAGTTTGTCGTAATTTTTTTATTGATATTACCGAATGATTTATATCTGAATCAGGTAAGTTATAAATTTTATGTTCAATAACCTCACCGCCAAGCTTGTTTATAGCCAACATTGCACATTGAACTTCTTCTGATGCATCAGGCCCTTTCATAGATAAAAAGCTTCCACCCACCTTTACGAAGGGCAGGCAATATTCGCTCAAAGTAGATAAATTTGCAACAGCTCGCGCAACTGCAAAATCAAACTGCTCACGAAATTTTTTATCCCTGCCTGCGTCCTCAGCTCTCGAATGAATGTATTCAATGTCAGAAAAGCCAATAGCTTGACCAACATTTTTAAGAAATTCAATACGTTTATTAAGAGAATCAAGCAGTGTTAATTTAATTTCAGGCTTAAGAATTTTCAAAACCAAACCAGGAAATCCTGCACCTGTACCTACATCAATAACTTTGCCGGTAACATTCTGATGACATAAACAAACAGCACTGTCGATAAAATGCTTCAAATATACCTCTTCTTTTTGCGTTATTGCTGTAAGATTAATCTTTTCATTCCACTCACAAAGTAACTCATAATAAATTTCAAATTGTTTTAACTGATTATCATTTACCTCTAACCCAATTTTATTTAAGCCGGTTTTAAGCATTTTCATCCTGCTTTCTTTGATTTCTTAATTGTTCAAGATATATTATAAGAACACCTATATCTGCCGGAGATACTCCTGTTATTCTTGAAGCTTGTCCTAAGGATACAGGTCGAATTGCATCAAGTTTCTGTCTCGCTTCAATACGAAGTCCTTTAATGGAATTATAGTCAATATTCTCAGGTAATTTCTTATTCTCCATCTTTGCAAATTGAGAAACCTGAGATAACTGTCTCTTTATATATCCTTCATATTTAATCTGAATTTCAACTTCTTCCGCTTCATATTTACTTAAACACGGGCGGTTATCATCAACCTCAGCCAATGCTGAATATGTAATTTCAGGTCTTCTTATAAGCTCTATAAACTTAACACCTGTTTTGATTTCTGTTGAGCCATTTTTAACTAATAACTCATTAACCTTTTTAGGAGAAGCTATTTTTTCAGATAAACGCAAAATTTCATCTTCTATTCTTTTCTTCTTATCAAGCATCTTCTGATAGCGTTCGTCGGAAACAAGACCTACTCTATGACCTACAGGCATCATACGAACATCTGCATTATCCTGTCTTAATAAGAGTCTGTATTCAGAACGTGATGTCATCATTCTGTAAGGTTCTCTTGTACCTTTTGTTACCAAATCATCTATAAGAGTTCCTATATATGACGAGCTTCTTGGAAGAATCATTTTTTCTTCGCCTTTAATTTTTAAGGCAGCATTTATTCCTGCTACAATACCTTGTGCTGCTGCTTCTTCATAACCCGAACTTCCGTTAAACTGACCAGCACCATAAAGACCTGAAATTTCTTTGAATTCAAGTGTAGGTTCGAGCTGTGTTGGTTCTACACAATCATATTCAATAGCATATGCAGTTCTTGTCATTATTACATTTTCAAGACCTTTTATTGTGCGTAGCATTTCAATCTGCACATCTTCCGGCAAGCTTGAAGACATCCCCTGAACATACATTTCTTCGGTGTCAGCACCCATAGGCTCAACGAATATCTGATGGCGTTCTTTATCCTTAAAGCGCATAACCTTATCTTCAATAGACGGACAGTATCTTGGCCCTACACCTTCAATAACACCACTGTACAAAGGAGAACGGTGTATGTTATCCATTATAACTTTATGTGTTTGTGTGTTGGTATAAGTCATATAACAATATGCTTTATTTTCACCTACGTCATCTGTATCAAAAGAAAAGGGATGAATATCACTGTCGCCATCCTGTTTTTCCATCAAATCATAATTAAGTGATGACGCTAAAACTCTTGCAGGTGTTCCAGTCTTAAATCTCATAAGCTTTACACCTTGTTTCTTCAAACAATCTGATAATCCACGTGCCGGGAACAAACCATCAGGACCACTTTCGTAATTCACATCACCTATGATAACTCTTCCTTTTAAAAATGTACCTGAAGCAATTATCGCAGCCTTGACATTAAAAGTCGCACCTATGTGAGTGGTTACACTGCAAACCTTATTATTTTCAAAACCAATCTCTGTAATTTCAGCTTGTCTTAAGTGTAAATTAGGCTCAGTTTCAAGAACGTGTTTCATATATTCCTGATATCTTCGTCTATCGCTTTGAACTCGCAAAGAATAAACAGCAGGCCCTTTTCCTTTATTTAATATCTTAGATTGTAAAAATGTTTTATCAGCAGCCTTGCCCATTTCACCACCCAAAGCATCAATTTCTCTTACGAGATGTCCTTTAGCAGTGCCACCAATACTTGGATTACACGGCATATTTCCCACAGTATCAAGATTAATAGCAAATATAATGGTTTTTAATCCCATTCTTGCACTTGCAAGTGCCGCTTCGATACCCGCATGACCTGCACCAATTACCGCAACATCATAATCACCTGCAACGTAAGCCATATATGTCCATCCTTTCTTTGTTACTTTCCTACACAAAATGTACTGAAAATTCTGTCAACAATTTCTTCGGAAACTGTAAGTCCTACTATTTCACCCAATGACTCCAGGGCCATTTGAACATCAATGCTTATCAAATCAAATGGAATTCCATAAGTTATAGAATTATAAGCATTTTCAAGATTATCACAACATCTCAAAAGACATTCAATATGTCTTTCATTGGTAATAATATCATCTTGATTATTTCCTTTTATTTCCTCGGCAATATCTGTTATATGGTTAAGTAAATCATCTATTCCTTCACCTGTCTTAGTAGAAATTCTAACACCACTTACAGGATAACCTTCTATTTCCTTATCAGCTTTATTTAAAACTATTAAAGACCTTTTATCTTTAATTTCAGATAAAATTTCTTTATCTTCATCATCAAAAGACCTTGACAAATCAAATACTGCAAGAATCAAAGAAGATTCACGGGCAGCTTTTAAGCTTTTTTCTACACCGATTTTCTCTACAACATCCTGTGTATTATGAATTCCTGCTGTATCCATAAGCTTTAATGCATAACCACCAACATTTATATATTCTTCAACAACATCACGGGTTGTACCTGCAACATCAGTAACGATTGCCTTATCCGAGTCAGACAAACAGTTAAGAAGTGAAGATTTTCCTACATTTGGTTTTCCTATTACTGCAACAGGAAGCCCTTCCTTAATAATCTTACCATATTCAGCCGTAGAAAGCATTTTTTTGATATCTTTAATTATATCATTTAAAATTTCTGCGATTTCACTATCAGTAAGTTCATCTATACCTTCATCAGGAAAATCTATCATTGCCTGTAAATGTGCAGCCAATCTCATTAATTTTTCACGCATCTCATTAATGCTTTTAGAAAGTCTGCCCTCTAACTGAAAGACAGCATTTTCTGCACCTTTATCAGACTGTGAATTAATTAAATCAATAACACCTTCTGCCTGCGACAAATCAAGCTTACCATTCAAAAATGCACGTTTGGTAAATTCTCCCCGCAGAGCCAGCGTTGCACCACACTCAACAGCACGTTTTAATACTTTTTTTGCAATATGAATACCACCATGACAGGAAATCTCTACAACATCCTCTCCGGTATATGAATGTGGTCCTCTGAAAACGGTAGCTATACCATAATCCAAAACTGACCCGTCATTATCAATAATTTTTCCATAAGTTGCCGTATTAGCCTTAGCATCAAAAAGACGTTTTGTGTTGCCTATAACAAAAAACTTATCAGCAATACAAAACGCCTCACTTCCGCTTATTCTTATAACGGCAATACCACCACAACCATAAGGTGTGGAAATTGCTGCTACAGTACTCACGAATATACTCCTATTATCTTGTTTTATTAGCTAAAGATACAACTACTTTTCTGTTTGGTTCTTCACCGACACTGTAAGTAGTAATTTCTTCATTAGCCTGAAGCGCTGAATGAATTATTCTTCTTTCAAAAGGATTCATTGGCTCCAAAGTCATATTTCTTCCGTTTCTGATAACTTTTTCGGCTACTTTGTTAGCAAGCTTTTCTAAAGTTTCAGTTCTTTTTGCTCTGTAATTTTCTGTATCTACAGTAACCTTTACATACTCTTCTCTGTCTTTATTGACAATAACACTTGTAAGATACTGAAGAGCATCTAAAGTTTCGCCACGTCTTCCGATAACAATTCCCATTTTTTCGCCTGAAATATTTACATTAAGACCGTTATCTTCAGTTTCATCAACCTCGACTTTTGCTTCAATGCCCATCAAAGGCAAAATTTTATTCAAAAACATAGACGCTTTATCATTCTGATTTTCTTCTGTCCATGCAAGAATTTTGCAGGGCTTTGCACCTATACCAAAAATGCCATTTGTTGCATTTTCAAGAACTTCATACATTATTTCATCAACTGACTTACCAAGCTGATTGGCTGCAAGCAATTTTGCATCGTCTAAAGTTTTTGCTGTAATCTCTATTTTAGACATTTAATTTCTCCTCTTTTTTCTTAATTGTAACGGTTATAACATACTGCAATATCATTTGCATAACATTACTCATTATCCAGTAAAGTCCAACACCTGCCGGTAATATAAAACAGAAATAAGCAGACATTAATGGCATAACAACGTTCATAGATTTCATCTGTTCATTCTGCTGAGCATTACCTGACATTTTAGAAGATAAAACAGATGAAAGATATGCAGTTACTGCTGAAAGTACAGGTATAATCCAAAGTAAATTGAAAGTTTTAAAATCAGGATTTAACGACATATCCAAACCAAAAAAATCAAAATTAACAGGACTGAATGTTATACCTAACTTTGATGTAATTAAATCAGCTTTTTCAGCCATAAGAGTAGCAAGACCTATCTCACTTGCTCCCTTATATTTTAAAAGCTGTGTTATTTTCTCAATTCCGTCAGCACCGATATGCATAATATACTTAACGGGGCTTTGTATTACATTATAAAGACCAATGATTATAGGCAACTGAATAAGTAACGGTAAACAGCCACCTGCAGGATTAACATTATTCTGCTGATACAATTTAACAGTTTCCTGATTAAGACGTTCCTTATCGTTGGCATATTTTTTCTGAAGTTTTGCGAGTTCAGGCTGCAATTTCTGCATCTGAACCATAGATTTCTGCTGTTTTACCATAAGTGGAGCAAGCAAAATCTTAACAACAACAGTAAATAAAATTATAGTTAAACCATAATTCTGAACAAATGAATAAATAAAGCTGATAATATATCCTAAAGGAGTAGAAATCAGCATATCAAATACATTCATAATTTTTCCTTTCATAAGCTATTTTAAAGGATCATATCCTCCCTTATTAAAAGGATGACACCTAAGAATACGCTTAAATGCCAAAAATCCACCCTTTAAAAAGCCATACTTTTCTACCGCCTGAAGTGAATAAACAGAACATGATGGATAAAATCTGCAACATGGCTTCTTTACAGGCGATATATACCTCTGGTACATTTTAATAAAAAATATCAATACATACTTCATAATACTACCTTGAAATAGCACCTACTTGAAAAAGTGCATATTCTAAAGAGCTGTCAATTTGAGAAAAGGTCGCTTTAGCTGCAGCAGTTCTTGCTACAACAACTATACTAAAGGTTCCTTCAAGGCTGTCCGTATAAGTTCTGAGACTTTCACGGATAAGCCTTTTGATACGATTTCTTATAACAGCCTTACCGATTTTTTTACTTACAGTTATTCCAAATTTGCTTTCTGTTCGGTTTTTCAGGCAATACACAACAACAAAGGGTGCAACACCCTTTACTCCCTTATGATACGCACGCCTAAAATCTCTGTTTTCCTTAATCGTTTCCATTACAAAACCTTTTCTTACAAAAAGAACGTGCTAAACACGTTCTTAAGCGGATAATCTCTTTCTTCCTTTAGCTCTGCGGCTTGAAAGTACCTTTCTGCCGTTTCTTGTGCTCATTCTCTTTCTAAAGCCGTGTTCTTTTGCTCTATGTCTCTTTTTTGGCTGATAAGTTCTTAACATTCCGTACACCTCCTACAATAACTGTATCGTTAAAATTTTATCATAATTTCAAATAAATGTCAATATATTTATTTAATTTTTTAAAATTCTTTAAGTTTTTCTGCCTTATCAGTATTTTCCCACTTAACACCTAAATCAACTCTACCCATATGTCCATAAGCGGAAAGTTCTTTATAAATAGGCTTTCTTAAATCAAGTTCCTTTATGATATTAGCCGGTCTCATATCAAACACTTCATTAACTCTCTGAGAAATTTCATCGTCAGATATAACACCTGTTCCAAAAGTATCTATCATTACAGATACCGGTTTAGCTACACCGATAGCATATGCAAGCTGAACTTCACATCTTTTTGCCAGCCCTGCTGCAACAACATTCTTTGCTATATATCTTGCGTAATAAGCTGCACTTCTGTCAACTTTTGTAGGATCTTTTCCTGAAAAAGCACCGCCGCCATGGCGAGCATAGCCGCCATATGTATCGACAATAATCTTTCTTCCTGTAAGACCTGTATCGCCCTGAGGACCACCGATAACAAATCTACCTGTCGGATTAACAAGAATTTTGGTATCGCCGTCCATAAGTTCGCAAGGGATAATTTCATCTATAACATACTTCTTTATATCTTCGTATATCTTTTCCAGGGAAACATCATCAGAATGCTGTGTTGAAACAACAACAGTATCAACACGAACAGGTATATCGTTTTCATATTCTATAGTTACCTGAGTTTTTCCATCAGGTCTTAAATAATCCAGAATTCCGTCTTTACGCACCTGAGTGAGTCTTTTTGCAAGTTTATGAGCAAGTGTTATAGGAAGAGGCATAAGCTCCTCGGTTTCATCACAGGCATAACCAAACATCATACCCTGGTCTCCTGCACCTATTTCAGATAAATCTTCATCCGAACCGTCTTTAATCTCTTTTGCTTTATCAACGCCAAGAGCAATATCCGCAGACTGTTCGTCAATCTGTGTAAGAACACCACAGGTATTTGCATCAAAGCCGAATTTAGCTCTGTTGTATCCTATATCATTAATTGTACTTCTTACGATTTTAGGAATATCAACACTTGCTGTTGTTGAAATTTCACCCATTACAACAACGGTACCTGTAGTAACAAAAGTTTCACATGCAACTCTCGCCATCGGGTCTTGTTCGTATATAGCATCAAGAACAGAATCTGATACTCTGTCGCAAATCTTATCAGGATGTCCTTCTGTTACAGATTCGGACGTAAATAACTTTCTGTTTATCATAATAATTCTCCTCGTTTAGTAATACAAAGAGATTATACTACAAAATCCGAAGTTTTGCAAGCCTATTTTGCATTAATCTTCACAGCAATTACCGTCATATCATCTTTACATTCAGAAATCTTACGACACGCCTCTTCCATAATTGCATCAGCAGTTTCCTTTCCCGATTTATACTGACAGTTTTTAAGTGTTTCTTTTATCCATTCATCATCCCTGGAAATATCCGTAACACCGTCAGACAAAATTAAAATGACATCCCCGTCTTTGAATTGAGTTTTATATGAATAAGATTGTGTGTCTGTTAAAATTCCAGCCGGCAATGTTCCTGATTTAATCTCCGTTATTGCCTGATTTCTCATTATATAGGAGCTTACCCCTCCTATTTTTACAAATTCACCTTCGCCTGTATACAAATCAAAAATAAACATATCGATAGTAGCAAAGCTTTCATCAAAAGACTTCAATATAAGCACAGAATTAACTAATTTTAAAGCTGCATTTTTTTCAATACCTGCTGACAAAATTTTTTCCAGCAAATTTACTGCCGCTTTGCTTTCCTTTGCGGCAACTGTGCCGCTCCCCATACCATCACTTAAAGCAACTATAATTTTTTCACCATCAGGTCGCATAATACTGTAGCTATCACCACTTACATTTGTATTGTCAGGTCTGATTCTCGAAATTCCCACATCTGAAGAAAATGCCTCTTCTTCAGAAATTTCGTATTTAGTTATACCTGATGAGTTCATAAAACTATCAATTTTCATTTTTTTGCCCATTATTTTCCCACAAATTCCCACTATTGAATTCTGGGTAATCTTGTCATCTCTTTTTATGTTCAATCTGATATTAAAGTGTCTTGAGTCAACTCGCATTACAGTTATATTTACAACTTTAATTCCTATTGATTCAAATTCATTAATCAATTCGTCTTCCACATCTTTTCTGAAAGAACATTTTCCTTTTAATTCTTCTGCAAGATTTGAAGTTACTCTTGACATAGAACCAAATTGTTGTGAGATTATTACTTTATTTTCATCAGCCCGGCTTTCCCATATTTTATTCATTCTGTACAATTCATAGATTTTATTTGCTTCCAAAACCAGTTGCGAACAATTAAAACATATGTTCTGAAACGAAGGCTGTATATCATATTGTTCAGCCCACCCTCTCTTTTCACATACACAGAACAAATTCAGCAATGTCTGATAAGCATCCTGCGAATCATTTTTCCAACATCTTTTTGCTCCTCTGCAATTTCTGCACACGCGCTGTGAGAGTGTTCTTACCATTATATCGCTGTTATTGGAAAAACTGTTTCGTTTCTCTTTTTTATTATCTATCAGTATATTTGATATACTCTCAAAAGCGTTTGATAATTTTTCAAGTTTTGTGTTTGTCATATTCTTAACAATATCCATTCGTACATTTTCATTGTCAGTATAATTTATCATATTAGTTATATTGTATTTAATTTCGCTGAGCTTTTTTTCTGGTATTATTGAAAAAATTATAGCAGCAATCATTATTTCATATAAATTCAGTAATATAACAGTGGAACCATTAACTATATATGTAAATAATGCATTTGCTAAAACGAAAGTTACTATTATTCCGGCTTTGCCGAATTTTTTAGAAAATGATGAAAAAAAACCCGATACTGCGAATGTAGAAACACAATAAATCATATTAGTGTTATTGATACCTGACGCTAAGCCTAAAACAATTCCTCCCACAGCACACACACTGATATTAAACTTGCCGGCTAAAAAAAACATAATTACGATACAAACAATACTTGCAACATTCAAATTAAAAGGAATAACTATATTAGATAAAGATGAGATTATAACCAATCCAACAATAAGCAAAGACATTTTTTCTTTATTAAGTACTTTTGCTTTGTTAAAACATCTTTTTATATAGTTAAATGTAATTTGATAATGATTTGCCAAAAAATACACAGCCGAGCTCTCAAGTATACACTTCATAACATTGTAAACACTGAAATCATTTATAATCATCAGCAAAGCTTTAGTAAGAGCAAACGTTAACGTATAAATTACTTTTTTATATTTAGAAAAAAAGCTATTCATTTTTATTGATGACAGAAGAAAAATAAAAATCACAGAAACTGCATAGGGAATTCCTGACGGTATTCCACACAACAAATATCCTATAGCAGTTGCCAGACATACTACTATAAAATGATTGTTGAAAACATCTGATAATACACAGGCTATACCGAAGGGTGAGTATCCTCCCTGTAACATTACTGTAGATGACAAAAAACAAATCAAAAATTCACTAAACTTATTAACTTTTACTTTTGACAACAACTTTTTTTGTATTCTAATTGCTTTTTCGTACATTACTTTTCACTCCGTATAGTTAATCAATTAAATTATAAACAATCAACTATGCATTTCGTGTCATTTATTCTGTAACGGAATTTTTTTCATTTACAATAAAAACTATACTTTGATATAATTGTATTTACTATTGCATAATACATCAAAATATGATATTATAAAAACACGGAGGTGTTATTATGACATATATGTGGTTGGCTGTTATGATAATAACTGCCATTACAGAAGCACTTACATCAGCGGTTGTTTCAATATGGTTCACCTTTGGTGCATTGATTGCTCTGATAAGTTCAATTTTAAAAGTAAGTGCAATATGGCAATTCTTTATATTTATTTTAGCATCAGTAATTGCACTTATCATTTCCAAGCCACTTGTTAAAAACAAACTCTTAACTGAAAAGGTTCCTACTAACGCAGACAGCGTTATAGGAAAAACTGCTTACGTTAATGAAAAAATTAATATTTTTGACTCAACAGGACAAGTTAAAGTTAATGGTGCAATTTGGTCTGCAAAATCCGAAGACGGAGAGATAATTGATGAAGGAACTGCTGTTACAGTGTCCGAAATAAAAGGTGTTCATTTAATAGTAAAGAAAAAGGAGGAATTATAATGCCTGAAATTATTTTTATTCTTGTAATTTTCATTTTATTGGTAATAATATCCAATATCAAAATTGTTCCTCAGGCGAACAGCTATGTAGTTGAACGATTGGGGGCTTTTCATGCTTGTTGGGATGTAGGCCCACATTTCAAAATTCCATTTATTGAAAAAATTGCAAAGAAAGTCTCAATCAAAGAACAGGTTGTTGATTTTCCACCCCAGCCGGTAATAACAAAAGATAATGTTACGATGCAGATTGACACCGTTGTGTATTATCAGATTACAGACCCAAAGATGTTTGCTTATGGTGTAGAACACCCTATGTCGGCAATTGAAAATCTCACAGCGACAACCCTCAGAAACATCATCGGCGACTTAGAGTTGGACGAAACACTGACCTCAAGAGAATTGGTTAACACAAAAATGCGTGCAATTCTCGATGAAGCCACCGACCCTTGGGGAATCAAAATTAACCGTGTAGAGCTTAAAAACATTCTTCCACCACGTGAAATTCAGGATGCTATGGAAAAACAAATGAAAGCAGAAAGAGAACGTCGTGAAGCAATTTTAAAAGCTGAAGGTGAAAAGAAATCAGCAATTTTGGTTGCTGAAGGTGAAAAAGAATCAAAAATTCTTGCAGCAGAGGCAGAAAAAGAAGCAGCAATTAAAAAAGCAGAAGGTCATGCAGAAGCAATTCTTAAGGTTCAACAAGCTACTGCTGAAGGTCTTAAAATGCTTAATGAAGCTGCCCCTACAGAAGCTGTTCTTACACTCAGAAGCCTCGAAGCTTTAAAGGATGTGGCAGACGGTCAGGCAACAAAAATTATCATCCCATCGGAAATTCAGGGGATTGCAGGCCTTGCAACATCAGTAAAAGAAATATTGACAGACAAATAATTTATTTCAAAAAAACTATCAGATGTAAGTGCATCTGATAGTTTTTTATTATAAACTGTTCAACTTATTCATTTTTTCGAATTCAATTAACACCATCACAAAACAAACTGTTGCAGCAATTGAATCGGATATGGGTCCCGAAAACATTATTCCATCTATCCCAAAAAACAAAGGCAATACAACAAGAAGAGGTATTAGGAATATTACTTGTCTTGTCAAAGACAAAAATACACCTTTAACAGGCTTCCCTATTGCAGAGAAAAAATTAGAGGAAATTATCTGCACTCCTGTAAACGTTATCATAAACAAAAAAGTTTTCATAAACTTAATTGAAAATTCGATATATAACGCATCACCTTTGCCGAAAAGGGACACTATTTTTTCAGGAATTAACTGAAACATAAGAAAACCTAAAAAGCCTATGCACACACTCACAAGAACAGCTTTTTTATAGGTTTCTTTTACCCTTTCATATTTTTTAGCACCATAATTAAATCCTATTATAGGTTGTGCTCCCTGTGCAAGCCCAACAAACACAGATATTAATATCGAATTTACTTTCATAACTATCCCACAACCTGCCAAAGGAATTTCTTTCCCATAAGCAGACAAAGCACCATAATAAATCAGAGAGTTATTGAGTACCACCTGAACTAATGTAATAGCCACCTGATTTAAACTGTTACTTATACCCAATGATGCTACTTTGAGCCATGCTCGCAATTTAAATCCAATTAATCTTCCTGTAAACTTTATACTTTTGAATTTCTTAACATAATATAGCGCTGAAAAGAATGAACAAAACTGACCGATTACAGTCGCCCATGCTGCACCTGCAATACCAAAGTTAAAAGTAAAAATAAATAAAGGGTCGAGAATTGTGTTAACAACTGCGCCTATAATCATGCAAATCATAGAATAATTAGGACTTCCGTCAGCACGAATTAAATTACTCAGAACATTTGTTGCCACAAGAATCGGCATTCCCAATGCTGTTATCTTAGTGTAAGTAACAGCATACTCAATAATTTCCTTGGTTGCACCAAAGGCAATAAGCATTGGTCTTAAAAATAAAATTACAGCAATAAAATATATTATTCCTAAAACAAAAGCCATTCCCAACGCATTTTTCACATACTCTTCAGCTTTTTGACCATTACCTGCACCAAGTTCAAGAGAGAACCCTGCAGCACTTCCTACACCTATAAGAAGAGAAATAGCCAAGCATATAGTAGTGAGAGGATAGGCAACATTGGTTGCTGCGTTTCCAAGATATCCTACTCCCTGTCCTATAAATATCTGGTCTACAATATTATAAAGTGAGCCAACAAGCATGGCAACAATACTTGGAAAAGCAAACCTTCTCAGTAACACTGAAATTTTTTCATAACCTAATACATTTTTATCCATACTTACTCCCACACATTTGAATTGATTAACTTTGATATTATAACATTAATCATCAAAATTGTCTACTATTTGCTAAAAATTTCCAGAGCAAATAATTCAACTCTTCAAAAGCTAATATGTTAAATAATACAGTTGAAAACACAAAAAAGCCTTGGAATAAATTCCAAGGCTTTATGTATTAATGTTATTCTGTAACTTCTTCAGCTTCATTAAGAGATTCTTCATACTTAGCAAGAACAGCTTTCTGAAGTGATTCTCTCATCTCAACATTAATTGGATGCGCTATATCTTTAAATTCGCCATCCTGAGTTTTTCTGCTCGGCATAGCAATGAACAGCTTTTCCTGTCCTTCTATAACCTTTATGTCGTGAACTACAAAAGCATCGTCAAAAGTTACTGATACAACGGCTTTCATCCTTCCTTCGGCATTGATGCGTCTAACTCTTATGTCTGTAATATTCATCCATATCCCCTCCTTGTCCGGTTTACTTGCCAATCATCCCTTATGGCTTCCTTTTACCTTACCTGTAATTTAACATAAATCAAAACACTTTGTCAATACGTTTTATATTTTTTGTGCATTTTGCCTATAACTTTGTGCATTTTTGAAGCAATTTGTCTATATTTTATGTAATTTTTATGTGTTTTATGAATCTTTTTTGAAATTTTTACATTATTTTCTGATAATTACGAAAAAGAAATTTCAAAATTACTTGATTAATATAACAAGATATGGTAAAATGTACATATGAATATGTTTATATATTGTGTACATATAATCTTTAATTTCGACATTATACATATGTGCATTTAGTATTTAAACCATTAATTTTCAGTTATATTTTTCATTCAAAGTTAAACATAATATGTATATAACCGTTGCTTGTAATTTCTTTGCAATTTCAGGCATTTTGTACAGTTTTTTAACAAGGTGGTTTTAAATGGAAAAATTAGTAATAAACGGTGGAAAAAAGTTAACCGGAGAAGTAACAATAGGCGGTGCAAAAAACGCAGCAGTAGCTATAATTCCTGCTGCTCTCTTAGTTGAAGGCATTTGTGTTATCGAAAATGTTCCCTGCATTGACGATGTTACTGTTATAAGCAAAATTCTTTCAGAGTTAGGTGCTAAAGTTAAATTAATCAACAAAACAACACTTGAAATAGATGCAAGACATATAAACACCTTTTGTGCAGACAGTGAACTTGTAAGAAAAATGCGTGCTTCCTATTATCTTATGGGTGCTTTACTTGGACGTTTTGGGCAAGCTATTGTTTCTATGCCGGGAGGCTGCAATTTTGGTTCACGTCCTATTGACCAGCATATGAAAGGATTTAAATGCTTAGGAGCCATAACAAAAGAGAATGCAGGTAATTATGAACTCCACGCTGATAATCTCGTAGGTGGGCATATATTCTTCGACGTTGTATCTGTAGGCGCAACAATGAACGTTATGCTTGCTGCTGTCAGAGCTCAGGGAATAACTATTATTGAAAACGCAGCAAAAGAACCTCATATTGTTGACCTGGCAAATTTCTTAAACTCAATGGGTGCAAATATCAAAGGTGCAGGTACAGACGTTATTAAAATCAAAGGTGTGGATAAGCTTTCAGGTGGAACTTATTCTGTTATTCCTGACTATATAGAAGCAGGTACTTATATGCTTATGGCTGCAGGAACAGGTGGAGATGTTTTAGTAAAAAATGTAATTCCAAAACATCTCGAATCAATTACTGCTAAACTCAAAGAAATAGGTGCAAAGGTAACAGAATTTGACGACAGCATAAGAGTAAGCTCTACTCTCCCCTTATCTTCAGCAAGAGTTAAAACACTTCCTTACCCGGGATTTCCTACTGACCTTCAACCACTTATCACCACATTGCTTGCTGCATCAGAAGGTACAAGTTATGTAAATGAAAGCGTATGGGATAACAGATTTCAATATATAGACGAACTCAGAAGATTTGGTGCTAAAGTTAATGTAGATTCAAGCACAGCTGTCCTCGAAGGTGTGGAAAAATTCACAGGATGCTCAGCCAAAGCTCTTGATTTAAGAGCAGGTGCTGCTATGGTTATGGCTGCATTAATGGCAGAAGGACAGTCAGAAATAACTAATCTGTGTTACATTTACAGAGGTTATGAAAATCTTGAAGAAAAATTATTAAACCTCGGTGCTGACATAAAATATATAGTTACGCCCGACAACGAAATGGAAGAAGCTAATTAATATGATACAATTTTGTTCGCTTGCAAGTGGTAGCAGCGGAAACTGTCTTTACGTTGAAACGCCCCAGACAGCTGTTTTAATTGATTGTGGTATCAGTGGCAAGAAGGTAACAGACGCATTAAAAGATATAAATAAAACCACAGAAAAGATAAAAGGAATTTTAGTTACGCATGATCACAGCGATCACATAAGTGGTGTGGGTATTATTTCCAGGAAGTTAAAGGTTCCTGTATATGCATCTGATGCCACCCTTAATTCTTTACTATCATTTGATTCAAAACTTTACAATTCCGTATCTGTACATGATACCTTTTATATTGATGATTTAAAGATTACTGTAGTAAAAACCTCCCATGACTCCCCTGATTCATGCGGATACATATTTGAGAACAACGACAGTAAAATTTCCGTAATGACAGATTTAGGATACGTTACCAACGAAATAATAGAAAAGTGTAAAAACAGTAGCTTTGCTTTCATTGAATCGAACTACGATTTGCAAATGCTTATGTACGGAAGTTATCCTATGGAAACAAAAAGAAGAATTGCTTCTGAAATCGGGCATCTCTCAAATGACGATTGTGGTAAGTTTGCTTGTTCATTAGCCAATTTCGGTACAAGAAAATTTATGCTTGGTCATATCAGTTCCAACAACAATATGACAACACTTGCATACAACACAGTCCGCGACAGTCTTATATTTATGGGGTACGACGAAAAAGAATTTACACTTGACATAGCAACTAAATATGAACACTCCAAAATTATAACCGTTTAAATAACGGTTATTTTTTCACCTTAAAATTATTAAAAAATATAATAATATTGGTGATACTTATGTATTTTAATGAAAATAATTATGATTATGATAAATTAATTAATGATATAGAAACTTTAAAAGAATTTAAAAACCTTACTGTAGAAATTATAGGTAAAAGTGTTCTTGGTAAAAACATATTCTCACTTAAATTGGGTTGTGGAAAAAAGCATATAATATATGTGGGTACACACCACGCATTAGAATGGATATCAACTTCGCTTTTGATGAAATTTTCATACACTCTTTTGCGATATTCACAAGATTCTAATCGGTATTTATCTTATAATATAAAGGAACTTCTAAACAAAGTAACATTTCACATCATACCTCTTTTAAATCCTGATGGAGTTGATATCATAAATAAAAAAATTACTGACAGAAATCTTTTAGATAAATTAATTGAGTGGAATAAAGATGATGATTTTTCTCTTACCTGGCAAGCAAATGCAAATGGAGTAGACTTAAATCACAACTATGATGCCGGCTTTCACAAAGCCAAAGCTCTTGAATACAAATATAACGTAACAGGCCCCGCAAATTCACGTTATGGTGGTTTATATCCTGAAAGTGAACCGGAGGTTAAAGCACTATGTAATTATATAAGAAATAACAGTTTTTCGTTACTTATAGCATATCACAGTCAAGGTGAAGTCATTTATTACGACTACAATAAAAAAGTTCCTCCTTTTGCAAAAAAGTTAGGAAAAATTTTAAGTCAGAAAACAGGGTACACCTTAGATAACACAGAAGGTATAGCTTCGTATGGTGGATGCAAAGATTGGTTTATAGATAAATTCAATAAACCTGCATACACCGTTGAGCTTGGAAAAGGCAAAAACCCATTAAGCTTTTCACAATTTGATAAAATTTATAACGACAATATAGAATCTATGATTTTACTTCCGTTTTTGTGTTAAATTCACCCAAATCAACTGCTATTTACTTTTAAGTGAAAATTTGTTATAATTATTGAGAAACAATAAAAAGAAAGCAGGTACGGTTATGAGTATTACCAAAAACACATTAAAAGATAATATCTGTATTTTTACTTTGGATAATGGTAAAAATTTAAAAGCAGAAATATTAAATTTAGGTGGAATTATCAAAAAACTTATTTATAATGATATCGATGTTGTGTCAGGAAGAGAAGACTACACAAACAACGAGGGATATTTAGGTGCATTAGTTGGCCGTAACTCAAACAGAATTTCAAATGCTGAATTTACTTTAAACGAAAAACAATATAAATTAGCTGCAAACAATGGCAAAGCAAATCTTCATGGTGGTATTATAGGTTATTCTCACAAAATATGGGATTATGAAATTGTTGATGAAATTGAGCCTGGACTTATATTAACTTTAAACAGCCCTGACGGAGATGAAGGATTTCCCGGAAATGCGAAAATTAAAGTTACATATAAACTTACACAAAACAACTCAATAGTTATTCATTACGAAGGTATTTGTGATCAGGATACTATTTTGAATATGACTAATCATACTTACTTTAATCTCAACGGTCATAAAAGTGGTAAAATTGATAACCACACCTTAACATTGAATGCAGATTACTTTACACCAAACGTTCAGGATTGCTACCCTAACGGTGAAATTTTATCAGTTAAAGGAACCGCCTTTGACTTTACTTCTCCTCGGAAAATAGGCGATGCTTTTTCAGGAAACGACAAGCAAATCAAGATGTTTGGTGGTTACGACCATAATTTTGTTATAAACAACTCAGGTTACAGAAAATTTTGCGAGGCAAAAGGTGATATAACAGGAATCATTATGGAAGGATATACCGACCAGGCAGGTGTTCAATTATATACAGGAAACGGACTCAATGAAACAAAACCATGCAAAGATGGTGCTATTTACCAGGTACATGATGCTTTTTGTCTTGAAACACAATGTTTCCCAAATGCAATCAATTATAGCCATTTCCCTTCCCCCGTCTTGAAAAAAGGTGAAAAATACGATACAACTACAGAATATTTATTCAAATAATAAACAAACAATAAAACAGCCGGCAGTGCCGGCTGTTTTATTGTTCCAAACTCAATTATCTTTCAACTGTATTTCCCTTAATTTTTTTCTCCATATTTTCCATTCAGGACAAACTTTCTCAAGTTCATTGTAAAAGTCCCGAGAATGATTTGGATGTATTAAATGAACAAACTCATGAAGTACAACATATTTTACACATTCAAAAGGTGCGAACATTAAGTTTGTGTTAAAAGTAAGTATACCTTTATCTTTGCGACAGTTACCCCATTGAGAAATCATTTTACGGAACCTGACTTCAGGAAACTTAATACCCTTTTTCTCAAAATAAGGATACACATCATAACATAATGACTCTATCAAATCCTTTATTTCACATTCATCATAATATTGCTTCTTTGTATTATGTGAGAGTTTTTCAAATTTGTCAATAGCATTTATTATGAAATCACCTTTTGACAGAATAAAATTCTCTATATTTTCGATGGGTACATATTTATTAGCAGATACATATATACTTCCGTTTGACTTAATCCGAATATTAATATTTTTAACATTCTTTTGATGAAAATCATATTCAATTACCTTATCTTTTACTTTTATAGTTCTTGTCATAATCTTAATTTATGTTTGCCTTTCAACTATTCTATATAACAAAGAACCCTTGCGTAATTGCAATGGTTCTTCATTTTTTAAGTTTATAATACCTTATTTAAAAAGTCAATAGTTCTTGGATGTTTTGGATTTGAAAAAATTTCTTGGGGCGTTCCTTCTTCAAGAATTACACCCTCATCAATAAACAACACTCTGTCTGCTACTTCACGAGCGAAACCCATTTCGTGCGTTACTACAACCATAGTCATTCCTTTTTTTGCCAGATCTTTCATAACAGAAAGAACTTCACCTACCATTTCAGGGTCAAGTGCACTGGTAGGTTCATCAAAAAGCATAATTTCAGGAGACATAGCAAGCGCACGTGCTATGGCAACTCTTTGCTTCTGACCACCTGAAAGCTGTGATGGATAACTTTCTGTTTTATCGGAAAGTCCTACTGTTTCAAGAAGTCTCAATGCATTTTGTCTCGCTTCTTCCTTTGATGACTTTTTCAAATCAACAGGTGCCAGCATCAGATTATCAATGACATTCATATTTGCAAAAAGATTGAAGTGCTGAAAAACCATACCTATATTTTCGCGAACTTTATTTATGTTAATTTTTTTATCGCTTATACAATAATCTCCTACAGTAATTTTACCTGATGTTGCATTTTCCAAACGATTGAGGCAACGTAAAAATGTTGATTTTCCTGAGCCTGAAGGTCCTATTACACAAACAACCTCACCTTCGTATATGTCGATTGAAATACCATCAAGAACTTTGTTATGACCAAACTTTTTTTTCAGGTCTTTAACACTTATTTTAACTTTACTTTTATCTGCGACCACGGTTCAATCTCCTTTCAAGTCCTTTAGCTACTTGCTGAAGAGCCAAAATTACTATAAGATACATCACCGCAACTATTGCCCACATTTCAAAGGATTTAAATGTGATTGCAATAACATTCTGTGCCTTATTAACCAACTCAGGAAATCCAATTACAGAAAGTATAGATGTGTCCTTTAATGTTATTATAAACTGGTTAACAATACTTGGTATCATATTTTTTATTGCCTGTGGAAGAACAACTCGAAACATTGAACGCCAATAAGACAAGCCAAGACTTCTTGCGGCTTCCATCTGACCGGGATCAATTGCCTGTATACCTGCACGAATAATTTCGGACATATAAGCTCCGCAATTTAGTGCAAGACAAATCGTACCTGCCTGGAGCGATGTCAAAACATAACGTGCACCAAACATAGTTTTCAACCCATACGGAAGTCCGTAAAAAACGAAAAAGGCAAGCACTATCATAGGAACGCCTCTTATAACGTTTACATAAACAGCTGAAATTATTCTGCTGACTTTGTTATCTACAACACTTGCAAGACCAAATATAACGCCAAGAATACATCCAAAAAACAGGCCTAAAAGTGCAAGTAGCAACGTCTGTCCCATCGCTGTAAGCAGAAGTGGACCATAAGTTGCCATAATATCTGCCATGGAAACAAATCCTCCTAACATTAAGGGCATCGGATGACTCCAATGCCCCTTGAAACTCACTTAATATTAACCAAGATATTTTGCAATTATCTCGTCATATTTACCACTTTCACGAATATTCTTAAGACCTGCATTGAAAAGATCTACAAGTTCCTGATTAGCAGTATCAAATATAGCAAAACCATACTGTGCGGGTTCATTTTCTGTTCCTTCAACGAACTTCATATCAAGTTCGCCGATTTTGATATTATACTTAAGAATCGGTGTATCATCGAAGCATGCATCCACCTGTCCACCTGTAACAGCCTGATACATATCAGGTGATGTTGAGAAAGTAACAACCTCAAAGCCATACTTATCTTTGATTGATTCTGCATACTGATTGCTCATTGTACCATTCTTAACAGCAACTTTTTTGCCTTTCATGTCTTCAAAAGATTCAATGTCAGAATCTTTTGCAACTGCCATACCCTGAGTTGCATCATAGTAACCGTCGGAGAAAGTCCAACCATTAGCCTTTCTCTCGTCAGTAATAGACGCACCGGCAATCATACCATCAGCCTGACCTGCCTGACAAGCTGCAATCGCTGCATCCCATCCAATATACTGAAGGTCATATGTAAATCCCTGATCTTCTGCAATAGCTGCAAGGATATCCATATCAATGCCTACGATATTACCATCTGCATCCTGAAATTCGAAAGGACTAAATCCTTTATCTGTTGCAATAACGAAATCTGCTCCCTGCTGTCCACAACCAGCAAAGCTTAAGCACATCACAATTGCAAGAATAATTCCTAAAACTTTCTTCATTAAAAATTACCTCCTAAATTCACATTAATTCTATTTTACACCAAATAAAGCTAATTGTCAACTATATTTTTCGTTTTTCCCAAATGTTTTATAAACTTAATTCTGCCTGAATTTTGCAGGATTGATTTTTCTATATTTCATTTCAGTTTTTTATCTATCAAATCAACAAGATCATAAAGTGAAGACTTATCATGAGGCTTTACTACAAAATCAGCAACGCTTTTCACACTTTCAAGAGCATCACCTACCGCAATCCCTACATCTGCACATTTAATAAGAGGTATATCGTTTTCATAGTCGCCTATCCCAATTGTTGTATGAATATTTCCAAGGTAATTTTTCAGAAACTCAATTGCTTTTCCTTTTGTTGCATTAACTGAGTTAAATTCAACCCCTACGTTCCATGATTTACCTATATAAGTATTACTGAAAATTTCCTGCTTCATCGCATATTCTTTAAATTTATCAGCTTCATCAACATTTTCAAACACACATATAAGTTTTATTACATTCTTCAACTGAATTTTTTCAGACAATATTTTAGCTGTACTATATCTATATTCATTTTCAAAACAATTATTGTAAATATACACATCACTTAAATTACCTGTGTAATTTTTTATCGTTTCAAAAAAATCTGTAATTGTAAAATCAACATATCTTTCATAGAGTAATTCTTTGTTCTTAAAATCATATACTGCTCCTCCGTTACATACGCATGCAGGAGCATTCATAAGGAAATTATAATCAAGTTTTTCAAGATGAGGCACACTGCGTCCTGTGGCAAATGTAAACATTCCACCATTATCGGTAAAATATTTAACAGCTTCAATATTAGGTTTCATATCAATCTTGTTTCTAAAAGTTCCGTCCAAGTCAGAACATATCAAATAGCCACCAAACTTACCCATTTTCTTATACCTTTCATACAAATCAGTCGTGAATAACCACCCATCGAATAAACATAACTATCATTTACTGTTCAAAAATCGTACTAATCTATTATATATCTTTTCAAAAATAGTTATTTGGGTAGTTTTAGAATACAAAACTTCAAAATCAGAATTCGCAAATTTTTTAGATAAAGCTTTCCGTTTAAGTGGCCGTATTGGTGATATGTACATAGATGAGTTATACTTTGTAGCTACATCTACGGTAGTTTCCTTAAATACACATTTTGTTTTAACTGCATCAAACAGTTTTCTTGCTTTTTCTGAATTCAAAAAAACAAGAGATGTACCCTTATTATCAAACATATCTGACATAAGCTTGTCTACGCCCCAAAAGTCAGCTAAAGTAATATCACTAACTCTGTTCACCCCCCTGCAATTGCATTTATAACATGAAAATCTTAACAATAAGTTACTTAGATATAACTTCACAAAGGGATCATTTCTATGTTTCTGATTATATATTTTATTATTTTTAAAATGAATGTTAACAGAATAATTTAACCAGCCATAAGTTTTAAAACGAAAAGATGGTAAAAATGAAGTATCAACTTCAGTATTATTAATTTTCTCTAAATAATTTAAATATTTCTTCCATACCTTAGCAGATGTTACACCATGACATATCATATCCTGCGTATATAGGGAATCATACTCCTTTCCCAAATATAGATGTAAACCTCTAATTTGACATGGAGTACCTGTAAACAAAACCGGTCTTCCTGTTTCCAATATTTTCTTTGCATTAATATAAGAATCTCCAATAACACTTTGCATGTATTTTGACGAACGAAACTTATATAAATTTTCTTTACTCTCAACACTAAAATGCTTTACTTCCAAATTTTCATCAAATGCAGCTCCAAAAACAACACCACCTAAGTCTAATATGTGTTCAGCAAAAAGAGCAAACATCCCACCTGAACTGGAAGAAAGGCGTACCTCTTCATCTAAATTATAGCAAGCATACACCTTAGGTAAATTATCACAAGTAACATTATTCAATGTATGACAAACTTTTTTGCAAGCCCCACAATTAATACATTTATTAAAATCAACATCAGGATACAAAAAACCTTCTTCGTCATAAATCATTGAAATACATTGCACAGGACATATATTAGCACAAGCATGACAGCCTGAGCACATTGATTTGTCTTTAATTTTAATCATATTTACGCCTCTTATCTTTTCACTTAAATGCATTTAACAAATAATTTACAGCTTTCTCTCTCTCGAATTTTAGAATTTCAGGTATATGACTGTAGTCTTTATTAAACTCATTACCAATTTCAATATTCTCAAAAAATCTATCTGTTAATTTAAACATTCCAAGCAAACTATCAAACCTTGAATGCATATCCTTATGCTTACTGATCCTACGAAACGCGATAGATGGAGAATTCATAAGAATCGAAAAAACACTGGCATGAAAAGAATCTGTACATACTAATGACGCGTTTTCTATCAACCAAACAAATTCTGAAGGTCCTGTATAATACCAATAATCATTTTTATTTTGTTTGTGTAACACTATGATCTTCAAATTGTTTTCTTCCGACAGCCGTTTTATATAATTAGATATTTCATCAGATAATTCACCCAAAAAATACACCAGTATATAATTATCAGGAACATTAAATCGGGGCTTTTTCGAAACTTTTTTCCAATCATCAGTATCTAACATAAGCGTTGGATCGATTACTACACAAGCATCTTTACCTGTAAGTTCCCTCACAATTTGTACCCCTGAATTTTCACGAACAGAAATACATTTCATTTCCGATAAACTTTTCTTATATCTCTCCACAACATCTTCAGGCAATTTATTTACTCCAAAACTGGCTGCGTAAGATATTCGTTTTTCTTCAACAGCAAAATCAGCAAAATATTGTAAGTGTCCTGCAAAATCAGGATTCCAAATTTGATCGCTTCCGCATAAGTAATAATCAAATGTATCATTATCACCAAAAATTAATTTAATCTTCCTCTTATTGAAAAATCTGGAAAACAAATATAAACGACTGCATTTTTTTATTATGCAAGCTAAATTTTCCTTTCTTAAAATCGATATCAAGAAACAACAACTTGCATTAATAACGCTATTCATTTTTATGGCATTTAATAAAAAAGTTTTCAAATTTCTTTTGCAATATAATATTTCAAACGGTATATAATTTAACTTTTCAATCACTCTTGACAAAGCATACGCCTGTAGTCTGTTACCATAATTATCTAGTCCAGCCAGTGTTATTATCCCTACTTTTTTCATATTATCTACCATCCTTTTGTATAATTTCTTTTTATCCCACTTTACAATAGTACACTAATTAAACATAAGTACTGAGAAACCAAAATCAAACTTTGAATCATCAAAATATTTAACAGCATAATTGTAACATAAAAGATTTTGTTTTGCAACTTTAATAAAAAAGGAATTTTGGAAACATTATCGAATATAATAAATTTGTAACACTTTTGTAATAATTTTGGAGATTGTAATGGAAAATTTTGATAAAAAGACCTTTTTAAAAAGGAGTATAAATACTAAAAGGATTACCGGCTTTCTTAACAAAGTATTAAACGTACGAAAGTCAGACACCAAATATATAAAGTCATATATGACAGCATTTATAGTTTTTATTGTTCTTCTCGTTCTTGCATCTAACTTCAAGGTAGGTTATGCTGTCAAGGTCAATAATGTAAATGTAGGCTATGTAAAAGAAATGAATCAAACCTACGTTAAACTTGAAGAATTGCAAAATGAACTTGAAGAATTTTCAGACCTTGAAAATAAAATCACATTAAATACAGACTTCACTCCTGCAATTAGTTTCAACAAAAATTTCTCTGACAATTCTGAAGAAATAATAAATAATGTTAAAAATGCCATTGATTTTTACTCTGATGCATTTGCTGTTTACGTCGATGGAGAATTTGCTTTTGGAACAGAATCAAAAGAAATCGCAGAAAATATTATTGATGCATTTAAAAAGTTGTACACTCCTGATGGAGAAATTATTTCGGCTGAATTTCAGAATACTGTTGATATTAAACCTGAAAAAGTATTGTACACAAGAATTTTAGACGAAAAAAAATCTATAAAAGTTTTAAAGGGTTATAGACAAAACGATAAGCTGTACACTGTCCAAGATGGCGACACATTATGGGATATCGGTATAAAGAACGATATAACAGTAGATGATCTTATGTTAATTAATGAAATTGACAGTGAAATTATTGTCCCGGGTCAAAAGCTAAGAACTTCAGAAGTTCAGCCACTTCTCAAAGTAAAAGTAATCAGAAATATAACCTACACAGAATATCAGCCATATGAAACGGAATATATATATGATTCATCACTTACCAAAGGAACTAATAAAATTGTTCAAAATGGTTCAAAAGGTGAAAAAACAATAAATGCAACTGTAACAACCTTAAACAATCATGAAACCGACAGAAAAATCACTTCGGAAACAATAGTTTCCGAACCTGTAAAAGGCATTATAAAAGTAGGCACTAAACCGAAACCAAAAACTGCAGCAACAGGTCGTTTTATGCGTCCGATTTCCGGGGGCTATGTATCCTCAGCTTTTGGCAACAGAAGTCGTGGTTATCATACAGGAGTAGACTACGCCCTCTCCTACGGATCGCCTATTTACGCATCAGATGGCGGAACAGTTACATCATCAGGTTGGGGCGGTGGATACGGATATATGATAAAAATTTCCCACGGAAACGGATACGAAACCTTGTATGCCCATTGCAGCAGACTCGTTGTAAGAGCAGGCACAAAGGTTGCTAAAGGACAGATAATTGCTTATGTCGGAAGCACCGGAAACAGCACAGGACCTCATCTGCATTTTGAAATCAGAAAGAACGGTTCATATGTTAATCCTGCAAAATATGTATAAAAAGAAGAAAAGCATCAATTGATGCTTTTCTTCTTTTTATACGGCAGAGCTATTATTATTCCTGCCACCATAAGCGCAAACCATATCAAAATCAAATTGCTCCATCCAACAGCAGAAACTGCATTGGCAAACAAAGTTGTCGACAAAGCAGCTGCCAGATAACTTACACAATCAAGAAATCCTGTTGCCCCTGAAACCATTCCCGTATCACGAAGACTTGGACAGTATCTGCTCCAAAGCATTGTTGCCGCTGCGTTCGATGACATTATTGCAAGAATTATAAATATTATATTTACATAAGGCATTTTAATAAAATAAACCAACAAGAAGCATAACGCAGACGAACAAAATGCTATTAAGATTGTTAAATCCATATTTTGCTTAAGACGTTCATAAATAAATATTGTTATAAAAGTTGTAAACGAAATTACAAGTGTTGAGGCAGAAAAAATCCCCGCAGCTGCACTTTCTGAAAAATCAAGATAATCAGCAAAATATTGAGGTAGCCAGAATACAACTGTTGTTCGCACAATTCCGGTTATAAATGAGATTAATGTAAATTTAACAATCCTGTGTTCAATTAATACCTTAATTCCTTTTTTGTCCTCTTTTTGTTTGTCAAATTGATTATACTTGACAAAACCTTTTCTTTCAAAAAGCAAAAATGTAAAGAAGCATACTAAACCCATCACAAAAAGCATAATACTGCTTATATTAAAAACACTTCTCCAAGCAAATATTGAGGCAAACACCCCTGCCGCCGGTGAACCGAAAAAAGATGCAAATGTATAACCAATACTGCATCTGGTTGCATACAAAGGCTCTGTGTTTTCAGCAACAACTTTAGTCATCGGACCGTAAATCATTGATAAAAAGAAGCCTGTAAATGCATAAATCACTTTTGCCAAAGTCTGTGTATGTAACAAATAAGGAAGCGTAACATTGCATAATGCAGCGCACATAAGACCAAAGCTAATCATATACCGAGCTTTTATTTTATCACCTATTGCTCCATTGATAAGCTGACCTATAGCATAAAAAATAAAATATAACGAAGATACTGCACCTATATATTCATTAGTTACTACACCTTCGTTAGTCATATACGGAGTTACAACACTTAATATGTTTCTAGCAATATATACAGCCAGATATGAAAGGAGCATAAAGTTCCTATCATAACTGCTTTTTTCACCTTAACATCTTTAAACACACTAACACCCTTCCGTTAATTTGTATAAACAATGTAAAGTATAACACATTTTAAATTTTTGTCAATAAAACGGGGAATGTAAAAAAAGTTTACAAACGCAAAAAGGCTAAAAAAAGGATAACTCAAAAAAACATGCTAAAACTTATAAAATATATAAGACTTAAGGAAAAATATGGTTTTTGCGAACGATATTTTCTTTATTAAATTCGCCTTTTTGCTCGAACGAACTTCGCCTCTCGACGTACCTTTGTACGCCTTCGGGTACTCTGACAATGCCTATATACAGGCATTGTCAGCTCATTTCGTCCGTTCTAACTCTTTTTTTCCTATCCCCTGAAAACAGGGTGTAAATTTATGACAATAAATTTACACCCTATCAATTCTATAAATAATCTCTTACATCATCAGCAAGTTTTTCTTCAAGTTTAATTAGTTTTTTTGTTATATCTTTAGAAACTTCATCAGCGGCTTCGTACTTATTTAAATATTTATTAAGTGATTTTGTTCCCATATTGCATCCGTCAGTTATCAAATCAGCAATAGTTGCATCTGATTCATTTACAATCAGCATAACATTAGTTTTCATCCACGACATACCTTTAGCCATCATATTAGGGTCTTTTCCGTCATCGTTGTAACTATCAAGAAGTTTCTCAATTTCTTTTTTAAGTCTTATATGCTTGTCTTTACTTTCAGAAAGTACATTTTTCAAGTCTTCGCTGCTGACATATTCAAGAACTTCATCAATAGCACTTATCCCCATTTCAACTCCTGCGTCATCCTCGCGAAGCAATTTTACAGTATCTTGTTCTACCATAACTATCTCCTTTTCCTTTTTTCTTATTATTCCATTAAATTCTTTCATAAATACTATTGAAACACTATGAAAAATATGGTAAAATTTGTCGTGGAGATTTTTATTATGATAAACAGATACTTTTTAATTTGTCTTCTTTCTTTAAGCATAGGTATTGTTTTTTACGCTTACGAAAGTAATATTTTATTGTCAGTCCAGATAATTATTCTGGGCATACTTTTTTTGATAAAAAGAAGAAATATATTTCTTATATCTATCATTGTTACACTTATCGGCTTATTGATGGGAAGTCATCAACTTGATTTATCAGACAGTATGCTATTAAATTACACAAATCAAAAATGTGAAGGTACTTTGAAAATCACCGATATTACATATGAATCCACAAATTATATTTCCTGCACAGCTAAAATTATAAAATTGGAAAACAACGATTGTAACGAAAATATAAAATTATATATTTACACAGATGAATTTATTAATATTAACGGAATATACGATTTCAAAGATATGAAACTTTATTTATATGATAAAAAAGATTTATTTTCTTATGGCAACAAACTTTTCTTCAATGGAAATATATCGGGCGAAAACATAATTTTCAAAGATTTAGCCGACGAAAATTTCAACGATAAAATAAAAAACTTACAAGCAAAAGTAAATGAACATATAAATTCTGTTTTCTCTAAAGATACAGGTGCTTTAATTTGTGCTTTGTATACAGGCGAAACAAGATATATTTCTTCTCATTACAAAGAAATTTTTTCTCTCACAGGAATAAGTCATATCCTTTCAGTATCCGGAATGCACGTAATCATTCTGATGAGTGTATTTGGTATACTCTTTGATCGTCTGGGAAAATTTAAATATCTAAAATATTTAATACTATTAATATTTGTAATTTTTACAGGTGCAAGTCCCGCAATCATAAGAGCGGCATTTTTATATCTTTTCGCAGGAATCGGACAAATTATAAAACGTTCATGCGACTCTGTTAACAACCTTTCTTTAATTGCTTTGGTAAGTCTTCTCGTAAACCCACTCCTGTTGTTTAACAAAAGCTTTCAGCTTTCATATATAGCAACATATGCTGTTATTGCAGTGTCTCCATTATTTTATTTAAAAAGTGATAACAAATTTTTTGATTTCTTTTCAAAAGCTGTTTCAATAACACTTGCTGCACAAATACTTACTTTGCCTGTAACACTTACATTTACTTCCAAAATTTCACTTATATCATTAGTTGCAAATATAATTGCATCTATATTTACAATAATAATTTATCCTATAAGTTTTATTGCTATGATTTTACCTTTCAACTTTATTGTTGGTCTTTCTGAAATAGCAGTAGTTTTAATGTATAGTGTAATCGAACTTCTGCACAGAGGCGATGTTTTTATTTACACATTTATAAATACTGACACAGCTATTATCATTTCTTCATTTTTATCTATTCTATTGTTCTTAATAACAATAGAGAGAAAAAACAGAATTATAAGAAAAGAAATAAAGAAGAACAGGACTATCAAAGAATAGTCCCGTTATCCTTAATGTGTTCTAAAAATTTTTTCATACTTTCGGAAAAATAACAATCTTTTCTCCATACAAGACTAACATTGGCATACAATTCTTTTTCTAATGGTAAAACTAAAAGTCCTGATTCCCCAAGTGCTAACTGACGGAACATAAAACCGGCTGCATCTGTGTTTTTAATTATACTCATCACTGTTGATACCTGACCTGTCTGGAGAAGTATATTAGGATTTATTCCCTCTGAAAGAAACCACTTTTTTATTTCATCTGTCTGAAAGAAATTATTATTAAACAATACCACATCCACTTCTGACAAATCAGCAGGAGAAACTTTTTTTCGTCTACTGATATGATTTTTTTCACACATACAACAAACAATTTCAAGTTTACCTACAAAAAGTGAAGAAAACTTACTATTCACCAACTCGTTATGAGGCATAAAAATCATATCGACCAAGTCCTCATTAAGCATACTTTCAAGTTCATGCTGTCCTCCCTCTGTTATGTCAATTTTGATATCTGTATATTTTTTCTGAAAAACATTGTATATATCAGGAAGTATCAGTGAACCAATCATAGGCGGGATACCAAGTCGTAAAATTTTACGTTCTTTGCCCATTTCTTTCATTATATGCTCCGTATGTTCAAATTGAGTAAGAAGTTCCTTTCCCATTTTAAATAAGGTCTCACCCTCTTTAGTAAGCTCTATACCTTTATATCTTCTTACAAACAATGTAACACCAAATTCACGTTCAAGCTCTTTAATAGCATT
Source organism: Clostridia bacterium (assembly GCA_045593265.1). Taxonomy (GTDB): domain Bacteria; phylum Bacillota; class Clostridia; order RGIG6154; family RGIG6154; genus RGIG8497. The sequence goes on from JAZNWH010000080.1 coordinate 55,334, forward strand.
TGAAAGAGATGGCTGTGTTATAAATAAATGCTCTGCTGCTTTTGATATAGTTTTATATTCACAAACAGCATAAAAATATTTAAGCTGAGTTAAATTCATAATTATCACCTATAACAATTATATAGTTTATAGCTATAATTGTCAACATTTTATTTATTTTACAAATATTATATATTGTGATACAATATAGCAAAATATAAATGGAGGTAATTTATGAATACACATAAAATTGCAGTAATTCCCGGAGACGGAATAGGTAAAGAGGTAATAACAGAAGGAATTAAAGTTCTTGAAGCAGTTTCACAGATTGATAAAAGCTTTAATTTTGAATTTACATATTTTCCATGGGGATGTGAATATTATAAAGAAACAGGAAAAATGATGGCAGACGATGGTATAGAACAACTTAAAAAGTTTGATGCCATATTTTTAGGTGCTGTAGGAGCTCCCGGTGTTCCTGACCATATTTCTTTATGGGATTTACTTTTAATCATAAGAAAGAAGTTTGACCAGTATATAAATCTTCGTCCGGTTAAACTTATTAAAGGTGCTCCTACTCCTTTAAAGGATGTAAAAACAGAAGATGTAGATATGCTTTTTGTAAGAGAAAACACTGAAGGAGAATATGCAGGAAGCGGAAGCTGGCTTTTTAAAGATCAGCCTAATGAAGTTGTTATTCAGAATGGCGTATTTTCACGAAAAGGCTGTGAAAGAGTAATACGCTACGCATACGAGCTTGCTAAAGCACAGAACAAAACACTTACAAGCATCAGTAAAGGAAATGCCCTTAATTACTCTATGGTATTTTGGGATCAAATTTTCGAAGAAGTTGGTCGTGAATATCCTGAAGTAAAAACTTATTCATACCTTGTAGACGCAGCAAGTATGTTTATGATTAAAGACCCTAAACGTTTTGAAATAGTTGTTACATCTAATTTATTCGGAGATATTTTAACTGACCTTGGTGCAGCAATTGCAGGTGGTATGGGGTTAGCAGCAGGTGCTAATCTTAATCCTGAAAGAAAATTCCCATCCATGTTTGAACCAATCCATGGTTCGGCTCCTGACATTGCAGGAATGCAAAAAGCAAACCCATTGGCAACTGTATGGTCTGCAAGCCAAATGCTTGATTTCTTCGGTTACGAAGAATGGGGAGCTAAATTAATTGACTGTATTGAAGAAGTACTCACTGATAATAAAGTACTTACTCCCGACCTTGGCGGTAGTGCTACGACAAGTCAGGTCGGCGATGAAATAGTAAATAAAATCAAAAATTATAAATAAAAAACAACGGTAAAAGGATTAACCTTTTACCGTTGTTTTTTATAGGCGAGAGTGTGAAAAAAAGTCTGTAAATAAGATTCCTTCTATGATAGAATAAAAATATCATAGGAGGAATTTTTTATGGCAAGACGAAGAAGAGAAAAAATGAGTGAAGGGAAAAAGAATATCATAGCGGGTTTAATTCAGGAATATGACATCAAAACAGCGGCAGATATTCAGGAAGCGTTAAAGGA
>JAZNWH010000081.1:0-3949 GCA_045593265.1 Clostridia bacterium
CATTTATCGCCTTATCATAAGCGTTTTCTAATGTTATATCTTGGTACCCTAAAAGACACAGTGCCATTCTTGCAAATTCTCTGCCGGTTACTGTTCTGTCAGGAGTAAATTCTCCGTTTCCTGTTCCCGCAGTAAGACCCAATATATTCGCATAGGTTACCTCTTTATATGCCCAGTGGCCGTCCATATCGGTAAAACGTGGCTTAGGAAGACCCATAGCACCTGTAAGTTCGGGATGGATACGCATTAAAAGTGCAACTGCTTCTGCTCTTGTTACTTCTCTTTCAAGCTCAAGACCTTTTTCTGTGCCAAGCAAAACATCAAGAGTGTTCAGAATTTCCGCAGATGTTGTTGCTGTAGGGATTTCAGTAATATGAGAAAATTCAGCAAAAACAGAAAAGGATGTTAAAATACATATTACTAAAATGGAAAGTATCTTCTTCATTTTCACCTCTCCCTTATATGCATATTTATATTTATTTTACCACATGTTTCAACAAATTTCTACACTCTTTACTTTACATTTAAGTAACAAATTTATTTTTTTATAAAAAAAATTAAAATTTACTTGTAAAATCCAAATAATGATGGTATAATATATCCGTTACATAAAAAAACAGGAGGTTTACTTCAGATGAATACGGTATTTTTAGTTTTGCACATTATAGTAACTGTTGCACTTGTTGCAGTAGTTTTATTACAGGAAGGCAAAGATCCGGGTCTTAAGGGTATTTCAGGTTCTTCACCTGATGGCGATTCTTTCTTCAACAGAAACTCTGGAAGAACAAAGGCTGCATTGTATGCAAAGATGACTACAGCTTTAGCAATTCTTTTCCTTGTTACAACTGTTATTCTTTGCATCTTGAATGCATAATTTAAAGTAATTTAAAAAGCAGAAACGAATTATCGTTTCTGCTTTTTTCGTATCTTAACCTTTTTTCATTGCAATCCTTATGCTTCCTTTTAGTTCTCTGTCTTTTACTATGAATACAAGTCTGTATACATAGTCATAATGTTTGGATTTTACAAGTTCCATACGAAGAGCAAGGTCACCATCCCAAAGGATTGCTGCATCCCCTACTAATATTCTGTCACCGGACAAAATAGGCTTTTCATTCATAATCAGAATAATTTTCAATTCATCATTTTTTGAAAGCTCATAATTGTCTGTTATAATAACATATTTTTCCTCAGCTTCAATATCTCTTACCCAACTTATTACTCCTGCATCCTTTGGATATGTTTCTGACAAATCAATAGTCAGTCCGTTTTCTTTCTGCTCGCATATTGCTTTTCTTGTATTTGAAAATTGAGTGAATCCGTTGATAATCGGCAAGTTATGGGATTTTTCCAAATCAATAACATACGGTTCGTTATCCAGGTAAACCATAAAGTTTCCTGCAGAAGATGCCCCGCCCTTTACCGCTACAGAAAAGTTCTTTGTTTTCTTTACAAATATATCCATACTGTCAATATATCCGCATTCCTGTTCATCAAAATTGTCACCATATTCAATTATTTCGGATGCATATTTTACTGAATATAACTTATGGAACAAGTTTATACTTTTTGGCAGAGTTTTTTCCTCTATCTTGAGATATTCACTTGCACCAAAATCCATCAGTTTATGGTAATCCATACGACTGCCAAAAAGATATATTCTCGCACCATCCTCTTCATTTGCAGACTCAGAAAAACCACCGTTTCCAATATGTGCTTTATAAATGCTCTCTGCAGCAAATTTTGCTTTAGGCTCGCTGTAAACTGCAAACTTTTGGTCTGTTACATTATATAAAATTTCAAGAATATCGAAAATATATGCAGACCATAAATATAAACTCTGTTCATTTTTAGCACGAATACCCTCTTTTGTGTATTCGCAAAGGAAAAATTCTAAACATGTAAGAGTTTTATCTACAACTTGTCTTCTTTTATCTTCATCAGGCTCAGCAAATATACAAGTAATCAATGTATATGCAGTATTTTCAGGAGTTAACTGCTTTGCGTCGTTAAAAAGATTCAGAACACGACTTCTGACTTCCAGCAGCATTCTCTTTTTTATGCCTACCGGCATATCCTTACGAAACAAATGAACTGCCAAAGCCAGAAGTGCACTTGTGCGTGTAGAATTTGTGTCAAATCTAGGGTTTTGTACATCTCTTAAGTTGCCACTTCCGTCAGGCAGTTGCCATGTACTTTCTTCGCAGATAACCCAGATACCATCAATTATATCTTTTAAAAATCTTCCTTTTTTCTCAATATGTTCAGCAAGAGACAAAGCGGCAAGTACTTGGCGTCTTTTCTTGTAAATTTCAAGATATTTTTCTGTCTGCATATCGGTGTACATTGATGCAGTTAAAATACCCCAATCGTTATCTAAATACTTCTCACCTTCTAAAATTGCCTCTTTATATAAAAGTTCCGGTACCTCTTTGACATCAAAAAGGTCAAGTTCTCCTCTTTGCCATAATTCATATTCGGTAAATAGCAATGCTTTAACCCTCCTTCTTATTAAGCATATCCCAAAAGTCCTCTTACAGAAACTTCACAGGAATTTATAATTTCTTCTTTTTCGTTTGACTTAATAATAAGCTCACCTTTATCTGTTATCCCTATAGCTTTTGCTATACGCTTATTTTCGCCATTTATAAGACAAATCTCTCTACCGATTGTGGCACATTTATCCTGATATTCTCTTTTAAATATGCAAAAACCATCTCTTAAAAAAATATCGTACATCAAAAAGAACTCTTTTGTTATACCATTTATCAGTTCTTCTCGGTTTAATATTTTGCCTGTTTCAATATAAATTGAAGTCGCCTTATCCTGAAGTTCGTTCGGGAAATCACTATTAGCTACATTTATTCCTATTCCCACAATAACCCTATCGATTTTTCCTCCTCCAAAAGTTGCTTCAGTAAGTATGCCTGCAACCTTTTTTTCTGAGATAAGAACATCATTTGGCCATTTAATAACTGTATTATCTATTACTCGTGACACAGCAAGTCCTGCTATCAATGTAAGAATCGAAATATCTTCAATATCTTCTTGAGGTTTTAACAGAATGCTCATCCAAATTCCACATCCGTCAGGTGAAGACCATTCTCTTCCCAGGCGTCCTCTTCCATTTGTCTGCATATCCGCAAGAAAAATGCTTTTGTCTGGGGCATCCCCCCCGTGTTTTGCATCAAGATTGGTTGAATCAGTTATTTCTTTATAAAAAACTTTTCCGGGAACAGTAATTTTGTCCGGATTAAGCCTTAAAACATTTTCACTCATAAAATCACCATATTTGTATTGATTATATAATTATAATACGACAAGCAATTATTGTCAAATATTCTTTGTTTTTTGATTATGCTTTAGTAAAAGCTGAATCAACCTCAAAAATTAAGAAAAATCAGCACTTAACAGGCTTTTTCTATTGACAAAACCGCTTTTTTTAAGTAAAATAATATGGAATGTAATATTTTTCAAAAAGAGAGGTTTTTACAATGAAGAATTCAGAAAAAACAATGGAAAAAATTGTTGCCTTGTGTAAAGGTAGAGGTTTTATTTACCCAGGCAGCGAAATATACGGCGGGCTTGCTAACACTTGGGACTATGGCCCGCTTGGTGTTGAATTTAAGAACAATGTTAAAAAGGCTTGGTGGAAAAAGTTTATTCAGGAATCACCATACAATGTCGGAGTTGACTGCGCTATCCTTATGAACCCTGAAACCTGGGTTGCATCAGGTCACTTAGGTGGATTTTCAGACCCCCTTATGGACTGTAAGGAATGTCATGCAAGACACAGAGCTGACAAGCTGATTGAAGATTTTGCTCACGAAAAAGGCGAAGATGTTACAGTTGATGGTTGGAGTAATGAAAAGATGCTTCAGTACATAGCAGACAACAATATCGTTTGTCCGGAATGCGGAAAGCAGAACTTTACTGATATCAGACAATT
>JAZNWH010000082.1:0-11244 GCA_045593265.1 Clostridia bacterium
TTAATTAAGCGAATTTTGGCAGACTTTTCAGCCTGCCTTTTTTGCATGCACTTTTTTAGAAAAACACACCTAACTTAAAATTTTTATCTTCGTTAGGTGTGTTTTGATTTTTTATATTATTCTTAACTTAATGATATTGCTAAAAAAAGGAGCTGTAGCAAAACAGATTTCGTTTTGCTACAGCTCCTTTTGGGTGGACGGAAAATAGTGCAGATTGGACAAACTGAGCCAACAAAGCCAAATACAAAGGATTTGTTGGGTTACCCGAAGGCGTACGATGGTACGTCGAGAGGCGAAGTTTCTTCAAAACACAAGGCACTTTGTAATAGAAATTCGTTATTTAACGAATTTCTTCCTTCAGTTTTTCTTTATTTTAATTTTTTAGTTACTATCGAAAGGGTTTGTTAAGCCTTTCTTTTGCCTTGTGTGGTCTGTGCATTTTGCTACACCCTCATTTTGCTTGCTTTTTGACGAACGGGTTATTGCCGTACAAACGTACTGTCTGCAACCCGTTCGCCAAAATATAACTTTCTTTTTCCTTGTCTGAAATATTGTATTTTTGGATATTAAATTTTCAAATTTGGTGAAAGTGTTGACAAGGAGAAATGTTTAAGTTAAAATTATACAAAAAGACTGATAGGAGAGATTTTATGACCAAAATGTATGAAGGGTTTGAAGCTGTTAAATTTGAAAAAATTGATGATGGCATCAGATTATATGTGTGGGAAAGAATGTACGAATTTAAGAACTCATTTGTTCCTACAGACGTAACTGTTTTTGGTGAAAGTATTCTATATAATCCTGTTAAACTTAACGCTCATTTTGAGTACGGTGAAGTTAAGGGATGGAAGGATTTTACATATTTAATCCACGAAGTTACCGATGAAAAGGTAACAGTTCTTGTCAGTGCAGGTTGTGAAAATGTAATAGGAAATGCGACAGTAACCATCGAGCCTGATGGTTTTGTACAAATAGATTTCCGTCTTATGAATTATTGGTTTCTTACAAGAGACAATTCAAAATTTGCGCGTTTGCAGGGACTTGATTTAACGGTAGATATAAAGAATGAATATTCACAACTGTTTCATTTCTGGCCAAATGCAAAATCATCTATACTTCCTGCCTCTGTTTTCAATGCAGGTTCAACGGAGAATGCAAGCTTTTGTTTCAAGCCTTATGTATGGACAGGTAATGCAAAAATGGGGCTTGGTCTTTTCTTTGGCGATTCTGCTGAAAGCTTTGAAGTATATGACGAAAACAAATATATTGAAGTTAAAAAGAATGAAAACTCCACACAAATTAAATTACATATGCTTGACCATATGCCTTTTAACTGGATTGAGCAGGGTGATGATAAATGGGTAGAAACTCTTGAGACCAAATTTTTTACATTTGGGTTTCAGGCAACACCTGTTAAGGCTATGCCGAAAAAGCGTGAAGAATTCAATAAAATAACCCATATTTTACATACAAGACTTGATATAATTGATTCAGAAGGTCTTTATGAAGATGAAATTTATGAAAGGGCTGCAAAAGCGGGAACTAAAATTTTTGCTTTTCATGAGGATTGGACAGCAATTCAGAATTATGGATATCCTTTTGACCCTGAAAGATTTAAAAGAATTGTTAAAAAATGTCATGACTTAGGAATGAAAGTTATGGTTTATTTTGGATACGAATATTCATCTCTGGCACCTGATTTTAACGAAAAAGCCCATGATTATATTATAAAAATGCCATCAGGAAATTTTGCAGGTGGATGGCAAAGATTTCCTCTACAGAGGGCGTTTATGACTTGCTATAACAGTGGATATGCAGATGTTTTGATTGAGAGAGTTAAATATGTTATGGATGAATTGGGAGTTGACGGACTTTACACGGACAGTACATATATCCCACATGATTGTGCAAACACATCTCATGGGTGTGGATATTATGACCGGGAGGGAAACCTTCAGCCAACATTTACAGTTCTTGCAACAAGAGAACTTGTGAAAAAACTCTATCAGGTTGTTCACGAAAGAGGAGGCTTTATAGATTCTCATCAGAGCGCTTGTTGTATTATGCCTGTTTTGTCTTTTTGCGATTGCTATCTCGATGGCGAAAATATTCAGGGACAGGTGCTTAATAAAAAGTTGCGTCTTGATGCTTTTCAGTGTGAGTATGCAGGACGAAATTGGGGACTTCCTGCTAATTTCTTAGCTTATACAGAAGAAAAATTCACAATGGAAAATATGCTTGCAATTCCGATTATTCATAATGTGATGCCAAGAGTTTGCGGACATAACGATATGGAATATATGGGTAAAGTATGGAAGATATTTGATGAATATGAGCTCCATGACGCACCATTTGTATATTACTATGAAAATGATGAAATCAAAGCAGAAGGAAATGCTTATGTGTCGTTGTACAAAGGTAAGGAGCTTATTGCTGTTGTATGTAATCTTGACGATACCCGTGAAGAAACACCTTTGATTGGTGCTTATAAAAAAGCAACAGAATTAATGAGTGGTAAAACTTATGATTTTACAGATGGAAAGACTGTTGTTGAAACAGGAAATGTTAAATTCAGAATATTTAAGCTGGAAAAATAAAACGTAATAAGGGTGCAAGGTTATGATTTTCAAAAGAATTCCATTGGACAAAGATGATGAAAAAATATATATGGATGCTTATATAGCAGATAAAATAGATGGCTTCACAAGAAATGCAATTCTGGTTATTCCGGGCGGCGCATATTTTCAGGTTTGTTCAGAGCGTGAAGGTGAGCCTATTGCAATGGCTTTCATTCCGTACGGATATAATGCTTTTGTATTACATTATTCAGTTTCGTCAGTAAATGATAGAAAATTTCCATCACAGCTAATAGAGGCATCCCTTGCAATAAAGCATATAAAAGATAATGCAGATGAATACAATATTGACCCGTCAAGAGTGTTTGTAACAGGATTTTCAGCAGGGGGACATTTATGTGCAAGTCTTGGAGTGTTGTGGAATAAAAAAGAAATTTATGATGCAATCGATATGCCTTACGGATATAATAAACCAACAGGAATTATGCCGATTTATCCTGTAATTACGTATGAAGGACACAAGGGAAGCTTTTATAATCTTTTTGGAACAGAAAATTTAACTGATGAACAAATTGATCAGGGAAGTTTAGAAAATCATGTAACAAAGGATTCGTCTCCTGCGTATATTGTTCATACGTCAAACGATAATGCTGTAAGTGTTAAAAATTCTCTTGCTTTTGCCAAAGCTTATGCAGAAAACGAAATGATGTTTGAAATGCATATATATCCTGATGCACCTCACGGTGTAGCTCTTGGAAATAAAATCACGAAATGCGGAAACGAAAAGTTTGAAAACAGAGAAATTGCAAAATGGGTTGAAAATGCTGCAGCATGGGCAGAAACAATTAAATAAAAAACAGGCGATGTCTTGACTGTATATCAGGACACGCCTTTTTTATAAGTTATGTTTTTTAGTCTTTTAATTTGAGAGGGAAGCATTCCCGTTTCTTTTTTAAATACTTTTGTAAAGTATGAAACGTCTTCAAAGCCACATTCTGTTGCAATTTCCGAAACAGACCAGTTTGAATTTTTGAGAAGAATTTCTGCTTCGTTGCAACGCACCTGACAAATATATTCATTTACTGTTGTTTTTGTATGTGTTTTAAAACGACGGGCAAAATAAAATTTGCTGAAACCTACTGCGTTGGCTACATCTTCAAGAGTTATTTTTTCCTTGTAATGCTTTCTTATGTACTTCATAGCATTTTTAACCGTATCATCGAATTTTTCACTTTGTACAGGTCTTAAATAATTTCTGAACAAATAAGTCATTAAAGAAAGTATTTGGGCACGCAAGGCGATTTCGCGTCCTTTTTCATTGCCAAAATATTCTTTGTTAATTGCTTCAAAAAATCCAAGGGCATTTTCATCGGTTACATTTTCACAGAATTCATATTTTTCTAAATCAAGTCCTGAACCCTTCAAAAAATCAGAACTTATTATCAGACAGTAATATGTAACACAGCTTTGTGTAGTAAACTGATGTAAACGACCTGAGTTTATAATAGTGAGCATTCCTTTTTCCATACGGGAATTCTGTGCATCTACTGTTGAGGTGCCTTCGCCTTCAATACAGTAAATAAGCTCAAGATTTTCGTGCCAGTGTAAATATTCATGATCATTCTTTAAAGTCAGTTTGTGAAATATTAAAGGTAGTTCTTTTGTAAATCTTGAATGGTTTTCATAAAAACTCATCACAACACCTCCCTTGAGCAATATATTACCAAATTTGAGCAACAATATACTTGTAATGGTTATTATAAAGCATTATAATGCAGTTGTCAATAAAAACAATAATGTTTTTTGAGGAGGATGAAAAATGTATAATTTTCCAATAGGTGTAATGATGGAATCATTTAGATGCGATGTTCGCACAGCGCTTGAAACTGCAGCTAAATTAGGTGCAAAAGGCGTACAGATTTATGCAAGAAATGATTATGAAATGGACACCATAACAAAAGAAAAAACAGCTGAGTTAAAATCAATTCTGGCAGATAACGGTCTTGTAGTATCAGCAATCTGTGGCGATTTAGGAAAAGGTTTTGGTCATGAGGAATTAAATCCTCAGCTTATTGAAACATCAAAAAAGATAATGTATTGGGCGAAGGAACTTGGCACTGATATTGTTACAACTCATATAGGTGTTGTTCCTGAAGACAGTAATCATCCAAGATTTGCAGTAATGCAAAAGGCTTGTCGTGAACTTTGTGAATTTGCTGACGGAATGGGTTCACATTTTGCTATTGAAACAGGACCTGAAACATCTGCAGTTCTGAAAGGATTTTTGGATACATTAGGTGGAAAAGGTGTAGCGGTTAATCTTGACCCAGCCAATTTAGTTATGGTAACAGGAGACGACCCTGTTAAAGCTGTATATAACTTAAAGGATTACATCGTGCACACACACGCTAAAGATGGCAGAATGTTAACAAAAAAATCTCCTGAAGTTATTTATGGTCTTGAAGAAGATAAAATGCTTAATTGTAAAGCCTTTGAAGAAGTGCCGTTAGGAACAGGTAATGTAGATTTCCCTGCTTATTTAAAAGCACTTGAAGATGTTGGTTATAAGGGATATCTTACAATAGAAAGAGAAGTAGGAGAAAACCCTGCTAAGGATATTGAAACAGCAGTTAAATTTCTTAGAGGAATTATTGGTTAATTGATTTGGAGGAACGGAAATGATTAAAGTAGGTATTATTGGTGTAGGAAGCATTTCAAATTCTCATATTCAGGCTTATATTAACAATCCAAATTGTGAAGTATGTGCATTTTGCGATATTGATGAAAAAGTGCTTAAAGCACAGTCTGAAAAATATAACGTAAAAGAAATTTATACAGATTACAACGAAATGCTTGAAAAAGCTGATATTGATGCTGTAAGTGTATGTGCCTGGAACAGTGAGCATGCACCTGCTACTATTGCTGCATTAAATGCTAAAAAGCACGTTTTGTGTGAAAAACCTATGTCTGTTAATACACAGACAGCAATAGAAATGCAAAAAGCTGCTGAAAAAAATGGCAAGCTTTTACAGATTGGATTTGTTCGCAGACACGGAAACGATATGAAAATATTTAATGAGTTTAAAGACGCAGGATATTTTGGTGAGATTTATTACGGAAAAGCTACATACATAAGAAGAAACGGAAATCCTGGTGGTTGGTTTGGTGATAAATCACGTTCAGGCGGCGGTCCGTTAATTGACCTCGGTGTTCATGTTATTGACTTTATGAGATATGCAACAGGAAACCCAAAAGCTGTAAGTGTTTACGGTGCAACTTTCCACAAATTAGGAGACAGAAACAACTTAAAAACTCCTAAGGGATATTATTCTGCATCTCATACTGAAAATGATATCTGTGATGTTGAAGATTTAGCTTCAGCAATGATAAGATTTGATAATGGTTTTGTTTTAAGTGTTGAATCAAGCTTCAGCCTTAATACTAAAGAGGATCAGGGAAGAATTGAAATTTTCGGCACTAAAGGCGGTGCTAAGCTGGAACCTGAAATTGAACTTTACAGCGAAGATAACGGTTATATGACAAATACCACCTTGTGTGCAAAAACATCTCTTGATTTTAGCATTATATTCCAGAACGAAATTGACCATTTTATAGACTGTATCGAAAACGGAACAAAATGTATAGCACCTGCAGAAGATGGAGTTGAAATGATGAGAATATTAGACGCAATTTACGAATCAGCTAAAACAGGTCATGAGGTAATATTATAATTAAGTAATAAAACGGGGATGTTGAGTTTTAATTCAGCATTCCCATTTTTTTCTTTACATAAAAATTCCACAGCTATACAAAATATTTTTGTAAATTCAAATAAAAGGAGCATTTACAAAATGAAAGCAACAGGAATTGTACGAAGAATAGATCCTTGTGTTATAATAGGACAAAAGCCGACAAACCGCATAACAACGGGGTTTTCAATGATTTTTGTCCGAAAATTTCTTCTAAAAACCTTGAATTTTGTCGACTTAATTAGACAGAAAGCGAGGCGAATTGACATATTATACATACACCGCACAATCTAAAATATTAATATGTAATAAACGGGATGCTCTGCATCTCGTTTATTATTATGTACGGTTTATTTGAACTTTATACATATAGTTTTTCACCTCATTATATTGACTTTTCTCGTCAAATATGATATAATTGACGATAAAGTAAAAAGGGGGTACGAGATGCGTCGCTTTGACTATACCGGGCTTATTAATAAGAAATGGGATAATGAAGTTATTAATTACCTATCTCTTATTCACGAATATAGAGGAAAACAGACTTCATATATTCAGCTAAAACCATTAGAACTTAATAAATTAGTTGAAATAGCAAAAGTTCAAAGTACAGAAGCTTCTAACTCAATAGAGGGTATTAGAACTACTGAAACTCGATTGCGTCAGTTGATGAATGAAAAAACTGCACCTCGCAACCGTGATGAAAAAGAAATAGCCGGATATCGTGATGCACTTAATGTAGTCCATGAAAATTTTGAATATATTCCGCTTACACCAAATTATATTTTGCAACTGCATAAAATTCTTTTGAGTCATACAGATTCGGGTTTTGGCGGCTCGTTTAAGAATGTTCAAAATTATATCAGTGCAACAGATGAAACCGGTAAACGCTTTAACTTGTTTACACCGTTAGCTCCATATGAAACACCTGATGCTATCAGAGAAATTTGCGATGAATTTAACCGTACTATAGGTGAGGGAAAAATAGATCCATTATTGATAGTGCCCGTCTTTATCCATGATTTTCTGTGTATTCATCCATTCCTTGACGGAAATGGAAGAATGTCAAGATTGCTGACTACTTTATTGTTATACAGAAGCGGATATGAAATTGGTAAATATATTTCGTTGGAAGCGAAAATCGCAAACAATAAGGAAGCATATTATGCCGCATTGGAAGACTCGCAGGAAGGATGGCACGAGGGCAAAGATGATGCAACTGCATTTATAAAATATCTGCTTAGTACTATAATTGCCGCATACCGTGACCTTGACGATAGAATCAATATTGTAAGTTCAACTTCTCTTGATACTGTTAAGAATGCCATTGATAATAAGTTAGGAAAGTTTACAAAAAAAGAAATATCAGAACTTTGTCCGTCACTTAGTGCCTCTACTGTTGAAAGGCATCTAAAAAAGCTGACAACAGATAACTATATCGCAAAGCACGGTGCTGGGAAAAATACGTTTTATGTGAAGCGTGTTTAATATTGGATAAAACTAATTGGCAGGTATACAAAAATAAGATAAAATACAGGAGAATAATATAATGAAATTGTTAGACTTTTCAGTTGTAAACTATAGAAGTATCACAACAGCTCGTAAAATACAAACGAATAATATGACTGTTCTTGTAGGAAAGAATAACGAAGGAAAATCAAATATTCTTCGTGCACTTACATTAGCTATGGATATTATGAAAATATATTCGAGTGATCCTAGGGCATTACAATTTTCTGTTCGTAGCTATTTGAGAAGTCATTATTTATGGGAAAGGGACTATCCGATATCTTTACAAGAACGTAACCCTAATGGCTATTCTTCTGTTGATTTTAACTTTGCTTTAAATGAACAAGATATTACTGCAATAAGGAGATTAACGGGGATTAGATTAAGCAACTGTGTTCCTGTTCGTGTTTCCACTAATGGGATAACTGCAAAAATAGACATTCCTAAAAGAGGAACAGCGGCATTTTCTGATTCTGATAACAAACGAAAAATTATAGAATATGTATGCTTTAGAATTGATTTTAATTTTATACCAGCGGTTCGCACTGAAAATGATGCATTACGTGTTGTGGAAAATCTTATGGAAAAATCTCTTGCAAACCTTGAATCAAATCCCGAATATCTCGAAGCAACACAAAAAATAGAACAATTACAACAAGAAGTGTTGGATGTAATTGCAAATCAAATTGTAAATCCGTTACAAGCTTTTTTGCCAACAGTCAGAAATGTCAGAATACACATTCAAAATGAAAAACGGCGAGTTGCACTGCGACGTAATACTGAAATCATTATTGATGACGGTACTCCAACACCGATTCAGCAAAAGGGTGATGGAATTAAGAGTTTAACTGCACTTGCAATGTTAAATATACCTGCAAGAACAGATAGAGTATCTGTAGTTGCAATAGAAGAACCTGAATCCCATCTGCATCCTGAGAGTGCACGACAATTATATGATACTATTATGAATCTTTCGGAAGCACATCAAATTGTACTTACAACACATAGCCCTCTGTTTGTCAATAGAAACAAACTTAACGAAAACATAATTGTCAATGATGGAAAAGCAACACCAGTTAGAAAAATTAAGGATATTCGAGATGTTTTAGGAACTCGTGTATCAGATAATTTAACAAATGCTGAAAATGTTATAATGGTTGAGGGGGAAGATGATAAAATAGCATTAGAAAAACTTTTGCCACAAATGAGCGAATCCATTAAACAGGCAATGCAAAATGGAACATTGATAATTGATTATATAGCAGGTGCGGGTAATCTTTCTTACAAATTAAGTTTTTATAGAAACTTACAATGTAAATATCATGTACTACTAGATAATGATGAAGCAGGTAGAAGATCTGGTGAAGATGCAGAACGCGAAGGTTTACTCGATGTCCGTAATGTTACATATACAATGTGCAATGGTTCTCCAAATGCGGAAATTGAAGATTGTTACAAAAAAGAGTTCTACGTAGATATAATTCGTGATCAATTTGGAGTGAATTTAGAGGCGAACGAATTTAGAGGCAATAAAAAATGGTCAGATAGAGTTGCTGATTGTTTTAGAGCACAAGGAAAACAATGGAGTGCAACTATGGAAAAGAAGGTCAAGTTTGCAGTTGCAAATGCACTTCCTGAAGATCCAAATGTCGCATTAAATGAACATAAGCGTTCTTCGCTTGATGCGCTTGTTTCAGCCATTGAAACACTTATTAATTGATTTTAATAAATTTAATAAAAACAATAGGAATTTAAAATCAAAAATCACACATACTAAATACTAAGAAACGGAACAGAATTTCTGCTCCGTTTTTTCTTTGAATCAAAATAAAGGAGTGAGAACATGAGTAAACACAAAGTTGAATATAAAGGTGAAAAATACGAACTTTCAGATAAGCAGTATGAAGAACTAAAGTCAGCGATAGAACTTATTGAAAAAGCTGGCAACTCAAAGTTCTCTGATATTAATTCAGATGACTTGGTGGACATTAAAAGTGTTAATATGGATCAGGATTTATCGAAACTTGAAAATGTTGTAAAATATATCAACGAGGTTAAAAATCCATATTATTTCAAAGTTGGAAAAGTTAAGGTAAGAGTTTCGTATGCAGATACAGACAGAACATTAGATGATGCATTTGCTAACTTATTGAGAATAAAGTTCATGTAATAATAATTGGTTAAACTTTTATATTTATATTTTATTGACACATAATCCCTGAAAAAATAGAAATAATAGTAATAAGAAATTCACATGAACAGGGATTTGGGACGTGTTGCGATTTTTTTATCCAAAAGAGTCGTAATATCGGTTTATTTGATTCATATTCTGTTTTTATGCAGGAAAAAGTCGGTGCGATTTTATGCTGAATTTGAGCGTAAAACAGAATGGTTTTCAAAGCATGTTATCCCCTGAAAAGCCATACATATCAGGCTTTTTCGGTGTTTTTCAAATATAAAAAATAAAGGAGCTAATTATATGAAAGCAACAGGAATTGTAAGACGAATAGACGACCTCGGTCGTGTTGTTATACCAAAGGAAATAAGAAGAACAATGAGAATAAGGGAAGGGGACCCTCTTGAAATATTTACAGACAGAGACGGAGAAGTAATTTTCAAGAAATATTCACCCATTGGTGAGCTTGGAGATTTTGCATCACAGTATGCAGAAACATTATCAAAAACAAGCGGACAGGCAGTGTGTATCACAGATAAAGATTCAATTGTTGCGGTATCAGGTGCATCAAAAAAAGAACTGCTTGAAAGGAAAATATCTCCTGCACTTGAACAGTTCCTTGAAGACAGAACATCTTATTCACTAAAGCATACAGAAGATAGAAAATATTATTTACTTGACATGTCAGAAAAGTACATTACATCTATATGTATTCCCATTATAGCAGAAGGGGATACTATAGGTAACGTAGTGTTTTTCAGCATTGACACTCCTGTTGTTATGGGAGATATAGAATATAAGCTTGCTCAAAGTGCAGCTTTGTTTCTTGCCAGACAAATGGAAGAATAAAGGATGGATATTAAAATGGGACTGTAAAAAACTTAGTTTTTTTACAGTCCCTCAATTTGGGGAATAGGAAAAAATGTTTCAGAACGGACGAATTAAGCCCGTAGGGGTTACCCGAATCTGTACAGCGTCAAAGCAAAAGCTGTTTTTGCTTCGTTTTGCTTATTTCGCAAAACTGTAGCTCCTTGCTTTGCTTTTCCTTCTTCCCGAAAAGTAAGTCTTACTTTTCGGTACTCCATAAAGTCGCACGACTTTATGGAAAGAGGAGGAACAACATAGCGAAAGCGAGCATCTAACTTTGTGAGATGCTCCATAAAAGCGGGGTTTGTTCTGACGAACAGCGAGAGGCGAAATTCGTTCGAGTAAAAATGCTTGTTTAAATAGAAAA
>JAZNWH010000083.1:0-1678 GCA_045593265.1 Clostridia bacterium
ATTGCAAAGATAATATCTTTTTATTCAATGTGGTTGATATAATTAAAGTTTTTGTTCATATATGGAATTCTTAATGCAATTATTGTACCATTAAATCTAATAAATGGTGTGTCAATAAAATGTTTGCTCTCGGAATTATGAAGATGTAATGCATTTCCGGACATCATTATAAAAGCACCTTTTAAACCTTTAATAAGCATATTTTTAGATGTTATGATGCCATAACCTCTATTTTCTGCATTAGGAAGATTTTTTGTTGAAATACCTCTATTAGCAGCTTGGATTGCTTCAAGGTCACTTTCTATTTCGTTATTTTTTAATGTTTTATAACTTCCTAGTAATGTTATTCCATTATCAGCAATGCAGATGTCTAAATAACCTTTTTGGGGATATGCCTGTGCAAAAATATATCCGCGTTCTGAGTTTGCATGTTGTATGATATTATCTATGCATTCACTGAGCATATATTTTATCCCTGTAGCTACATTCAAGGATATATTTAGTTGTTTAATAATAATAGTTTCTATAGATGATAGTATCTCATCTTTATCACTTTCTGTGTTTTTTGTTGATGGAAAACTTATGATAGGTATATATGTTTTGTGAGTGTATTCCTGCATGATTGCTTTAAACTCAGTTTTTCTCATCCTATCAGGATACATCCCATCGGAAAATTTTATGGTTTCTAGGTATTCACTGATGTTGGTTATATTGATTTTTTTGTTACAACTATTTATGAACATAACCAAAGGTAATACATATAATGGTGTAACAAAACGAACTTCAGAAAAATCTATTTCAATGGATTCTTCATCTGATTCATTTATTGTATTTATTGCCATCATTGCATTTAGCAACCCATCAGACATTTTATCATCTTTAATATTTGGTTTTAACTTAATGCTTACCATTGTTTAATAAAGTGCTTGTCAATTATACGTATGCAAATATATAAAAAGATTGTAAATTTTATAACAATTCCTATCAATAATTATTTTTTCGACAGAAGAAAAACCGAAAAAAAGAAATGAAAAGGAATGCCAATAGAGGTCAACGGAGTTGAGGGAAGTTTGTCAAGGTTTGCGCTGAAAATACTCTTTTTGCGGAGCGATAGCGGAACAAAAAGGAAGATTTTCAGATGCAACCCGTAAGGGCTTGACCTTTACAAACGACCGAGACGAAGTTATCTTCGCATTCCATTTTTATTTCTTTTGACGATAAACATAATTCAAAGTCGATAATTATTTCCCCACGTATCACAGGTATCTGCACGTATCTTTTTTTTGTTTGGTTTTTTTTAATCTTGCTGTGTTAAATCGGGGTGAAAACCTCAAAACCTTAAAAACCTCAAGTGAGGTTATTGAGGTTTTTGATATTTTGGAGGGTTTATGATGTCATTTTATGTCAAAAAAAAATAATTGAAGGCATTTTGAGTCGGTGTTGAGATTAAGGGAAGAAGAAAAAAAATCGGTCGTTTTTTTATATCAACGGGGATTATAGTTCGAGGCAGATACAGCGGAAAACAGCGCAGGGAAAACAGCCTTGAGCAACGAGGCGGTGGGAAAGCGGCGTAGCGATAGCGGAGTGCTTTACCTGCCGCCGAAGTGTAAGGCGAAGCCGATGCGAGTTGAGCGAGGGCGGCAGGCAGAGAGCACGGAATGTAGCGTAAGCGAAATGA
>JAZNWH010000084.1:0-14589 GCA_045593265.1 Clostridia bacterium
TATAATGTTTTTATTGTATACACAAAGAATTATTTTATCAATATAGTCTTTTTTAATTTGCATTGAAATGGTAATGTTAGTAGATGCCTGTCTACCTTCTTTTGGATATATAAAATGATATGAATATTTATCATGATCCATAATGTTTAAATCAAAATTGAATTCAAAATCAATTGTTTTTTTACAATTTTTTCTTTTGCTAATATCGTAATCACCAAAATCAGTATATCTTCCGTACCATAGCAATGGCTCAGATGTTCGAGATTCTAAGCTTTGTTTGAAAAGCGGAAACACTCTTAACAAGGTGCTTTTTCCACAACTGTTTTTACCCACAGCTATTGTTAAAGGTTTTAAATTTATCTTACTTGTATCATCAAAACATCTTAGATTTTTAATTCTAATACTATTCATATATATCCCCCTTTATCCATAAAATTAAAGTCACATATTCATTTAAATACCTTTCATAGATTGACCAATGTAGCAGAATCAATTTTGTACTTATTCCGTTCATATTCATTCTTTTATGAAAATATTATCAAATTTCACAATCGTATCCCAATCATACATACTATAAATTTATTATAACACATGTATTTAATTTAATCAATAATTTTCCATAAAACAACACTCGTCACTATCAAAAATACAATTTATAACATATTGTTTTACCCAAATTATAAAAACGAAAATAGATATATTAAATATAACCTACCTTATAT
Organism: Clostridia bacterium; assembly: GCA_045593265.1. Lineage (GTDB taxonomy): Bacteria > Bacillota > Clostridia > RGIG6154 > RGIG6154 > RGIG8497. Next base: position 723 of record JAZNWH010000084.1, read on the forward strand.
TTTCAAAGATAGGTTATAAACCATTCCAATATTATTTTATCATTTTTACCCTTATTATGTTTTCTCCGACAGTAATCTTATCTATCATATTCCTCACGAAAACATCAAAGCAGTCATCCATATCGTGATTCATATCATCAATCAGTCTTTCAATGATTTTTATTGTATTATTCTTCTTAAACCTCCTGTTCTTTTCTTCTTTCCCCCTAAGTCTTTCTATTTCAGTTTCAAGGTTTTTGATTTTATCTATATAAAACTGTTTATCATCTGATTCTTTTAGTATACCCCTTAAAACTCTTACCTCTTTTTTATAATTCATAAGTTTTCTCCTGATTACCTGCGGATTATATTTATCATTTTTGGAAATTACTGCTTCAATTTCTGATTTCAATGTATCTTTTATTATCTTCGTATTTCCAATATATTTTTTAATATTATTTAGCACTATTTCATGTAAATCCTCTTCAAATATTGTCGGTGAATTCTTGCAGTTCTGCATTCCGTTAGTTAGTCTCTCTATACATCTCCACACAATTCTCTTATTTCAATTTCTGGACCAAGTAACTCTTCTGTACTTTGCACCACGTTCTCCGCAAATCACCTTGCCAGTTAATGCATATTTTGAGCTATATTTAGTTGGGGTTTTGCTGCTATATAAATTTGCTCGTCTTTTAATTTCATCCTGTACCATATCAAATACTTCTCTTTATACAATTCCTTCATGGTTGTTCTCTATATAATACTGCGCAACCTCGCCTTTATTCTTTGCAATTGTCTTTGTAAGATAATCTACTGTATAGCTTTTCTGCAAAAGTACATCACCTTTATATTTTTCATTCTTTAATATGCCTAATACTACGGACTCTCCCCATTGTTTTGCACCTTTGAGTGATTCTATGCTGTTTTCATTGAGCCATTTCCTTATCCCTCGTATTGACTCACCTTCCAAATACATATGAAACATCCTGCTTATGACTGCAGCCTGTTCCGGAATTATAACAGGATTTATTCCATCACCTCTATCATATCCATACAAGAACGCTGGGAAAGAAAACTTACCTTCTTTGTATCCCATCCTTTTTCCTCTTGTTACATTCTGACTTAGTGATTCACTTTCTGCCTGCGCAAAAGCACTAAACCATGTCAAGAAAGTTTCACTAACCGCATCAAGTGTGTTTATCCCTTCCTTTTCGAAAATGACTCCTATATTGTTCGCCTTTATCATATATCATTCTAACAACTTCAGTTTCATCCTCTTTTATGTAAACATAACCTTCTTCATCTCTCCTAAACCCATAGCATACTCTTCCAAATAATCTTGATTGGATCCAATCCAAATACATCATATTAGATTCCTCCTTATTTTCGTAATACCTTTTGTTTTCAATATTAGTAGTAATATTTCTTCTCCTTTCTCAATAGAAAAAGCACACCTTGATTTCACTCAAAATGTGCTTTTTAATCATCTTATAAAATTTTAAACATTGTTATTATAAAGTTTTGTTATTCCACTTCCCTTCTTATCATTGTGTTATCTAATATTTTCTTCGTCATCTTAACCCATAGAGTGTTTATTGTTATGTGAAATTTGCATATAAAAAGAGACAAACATCATTATAACCATGTTATAAAATGCATTTGTCTCCTTTGGCTTCTCGTATTAGACATGAACCAACGACATATATGCGAAAAATTCTCTAGAAAAATATTGAGCTACCTTATATAAAGATTGAACCATTTAGATGCCAAACTTTTTAATGATTACGATACATAAAGTTTAGATGCAAATCATTTATGAATATGCGAACTGCAGAAGCTTCTAATTTTAACGCCGATCGTAAACATCAAATTTATTCCCTATACGTGAATATATCACACGGTATGGATTATCTGCTGAAAAAACGACATCCGATTGATCTATATATATTTCGTTCCCTATTTTGAAATTATTGTCTGAATTTATATTTTCCCAATAATGCGGATTGATTTTATAATACAACAAGTTGTCATTTTCAAAATAATAATATCCAATTAAACGATGTGGATAGATTGCATATTTGAGCATAATTTCATGATGTATATCAGGATACCAAGGTAGCCCTAAATCTCTAAATGTATCAATTAAATATTTAGTTCGCTCATAGGCATAATGTTCTTCATCTACATTTACCCAAGTATCAAAAATCACAAATCTTTTATTTTTACCCATCGTTCTCCTTGAAAACGGAATGTTTCCCATTCCGAAAAAATATGCTGTTTTATAACGTTCGCAACTGGCTGTGGCTGATACCCAAGGAGATATGTTTTTAAAATCGGATGCCCCAGCAGTATGTAAAACTGCACAAATCCAATCTTTAATTAGCACAAGAGATGAATTGGAGTTTTGGTTGTCATCAATGATACTATAAATTTTTTCTACAACACTTTCGGTTCTTTCTATACGATCATGAAAATTGTGAAAACCTTTACTATATCGATATGTAATATCCTTTTTAAAAATTTCAACAACTTCTTTCATCATAGCAACATCCATTGAATTTGGTTCTAGAAAATCACGGAAACTAGACTGCTGATGAAATGCATGTTGTCCTTTCAAGCCCCAGTTGAAAATAATACTGTCATTTTCTATAATCTCATTAAGAATCCCGACACGCCCTTCACCTCTTGCAAGGCGTATAATATTTGTATTGTGTTCTGCCTGAAACAATTTGTTTTTCAACTCATTTAATTCATATACATCAAGATTGTGTTCACCCACTTTTGCAGTTGCTATTCCCTGAATCATCTGTTCAGGCTTAAATGTTAAAAACATATCCATCATTAATTCTCCTAAAATTAGTCATAATCCACTCAAAACATAATAGATATTAAAAATCTCCAAACTTTTCTTTTGAATTTCAAACTTGACACATATAGCACACACACTTATTCTTTATCTCAAGATTCCGTTTCTTTACTATTCATCTTTATCAACTATTTTGACCCTTTTTGTTTTACCATATTTTCTAGTGAAAATTTAAACTCCTCAAACTCATTGATTATTTCTTGGTGTATTTTTGGATCAGATGATTTGACAAATTCATCGTATTCTTCATTTGTCATTTTATCCATATGTATATCTTTTTTCACATAAACAAGATGCATAATCAACATATAAATGTTCTCCTTAAACACACCCGGAATAGTGTTATTTTCCAAGCGTTTCAAAAGTTTTTTTGCATCTTTGTTTACCATCATATTACGAACAAAGCTTTTTCTTGGTCTTTTTAAGTCAAGCTTATATACTGAAGTAACAATAAGTTCATCAAGTTTCGAAATAAGTGAATTAATTTCTAAATCGCACACTACACCTAGAAGGAATAGAACTTTGTCAGAAATTTCGGAAAATTCCTCGTCATTCAGTTCTTTCCCTTTTGGTAATGGAATTTTCTTAATCAAAAGCGGAATAACATTATAATACGAAAAATACATTTGTATGTATAGGAGATGTTCCCTAACCGATTTATCAAGCCATAGCTTTTGCTTTTGCAGTTCAGATTCATATCCGTAAAAGAACTTTTCAAAACTATCCCTACTTTTGAAAATAACGGCATATTGAATATTTCGCTTATATGGAACGGGAATACCAAATTTCCTAAGAATCTCTGCAATTTCTACATCATACTTACCACTATTTTTAATATTAATTTCTTCCTTAAAAAGTTCCTTTTCTAAATAAGTCAATATCTCTTGTTCGCTATTAATGCGTTTTTCTAATATAACACCTGCTATTCGCGTACGCTCTTCCCATTTCTTCAAAAATGTGGAAGTAAAAATAGCAACAATCAGTCCGCAAACCAATGTGTTTATTACCGTAAAAACATTTTCCCATATAAAAGCAGGCAAATTTAAAAATTCTTCGTGCATCTTGCACCTCCACTTCATACATAGAAAGCATAAATCATATGATTTAAAAATTTCTTATGTATACCCACATACCTTGTCTAGATGTTCGTGTCAAGTCAGGACCAAATAATAAATAAATTGACAATTTTGCTGTTATTAATTAGATTTCAACTTTGTTGAATTCATTATACCACATACTACCCAAAATGACAACTTCCTACTTTTAAATTCATTTGATTTGTATCGATCAGTACATATTTGCTCATACTTCTTTTTCTTTGATTACTGCGTATCGTATTTTGATATTGGGTATTGAGTTTTTATTACATTATTTAATATGTATTGTAATTTTTTAATTTTTAAGTTATAATGTATATACAGAATAAATTAACTATATGATAGTGAGGTGAGCATTTTGAAATTTTTAAAGTGGAAAGATGATGTAATTGCAAAAATAAATTTGGATTTTAGTGTTGATTTTATAGATGATAAATCCTCTTTACTTGCAAACCCTGATGGTATAAATGCTCATTGGTCTGCCGAACGATTTGCAAAGTTTCTTGATGACAGAATCATAAGCAGACAAAGAAGAGACATAGAAAAAATATTATTCCGTTGCGGATTATCAAGTTATGATACTTTTAAAATTGCAGAAAGAACAAAGGCTATCAATGCTAAGGATCTTTTATGGATTACAGATAACGAAAAAGATTTATTTAATGATGCTATTACCGATGTTTTTGAAAGTGTTTTTATTAAAAAAGTGGATAGTGTCGGCGACAGCATTGACTCTCCTGACGGTTGCAATATCAAAAGATATGGTGTTTATGAAGGCAATTACGGAATATACAAGAACAGATTACATCCACTTTCTACCGATGTTGAAAGTGAAGTTGCTGTGTATAAATTAGGACAAAGAATAGGGGTTCCGTGTTGTGAGGCAACTCAAACAGATGAAAATACTGTCTTTTCAAAATTTAAATACAATTTCTCAAAGGAACAGATTGTACACTTTAGACATCTTTTTGAAGATGGCGAAAGAACAAGCAACAACGAATTAGAAAATCTCGTAGCTAAGCGTCCTAATTATATAAATGACTTCTATAGAATGATATTTCTTGATTATATTACAAGACAAGACGACAGACATTTGAGCAATTTTGCTATAAAAATAAATCCAGAAACTAAAGTCGAATCTTTTTATCCGTTGTATGATAATGGCAGAAGTTTATTCTATCAGGACAATGAAAAAACAATTGCGAATGATTGGAAAGACCCGACTGAATTCTGTACCACATTTGGCGCAGTCGGAACATACTATGACCATATAACTGATATACTTACTGAAAATCCTGAAGCATTATCATTAATTGATTTATCTCTATCAGATAACGAAATTTATGAAATTATGAAAGAGTCGGGATTTAATGGTTCGAAATTAGAGGGAATTGTCAATTGGGTATCTAATAGCATAAAATCTCTGTTTGACTTACAACAGCAAATTATACAGACAAATGATTTTGATGGAATGTCAGGAATACAATAAAATTTTCGTGCAGGCAGTAATGTCCTCCTCACCAATAGGCGAGTGATTTCCTCGCCTATTTCATTTTAATTTTGCAGAGAATTTTTAATAGCATCAATAAAGCATCAAAGGCACGAGGTTTAAAAGGCCGTGTGCCACAAACGGCTCAACAGTGGGAACAATTTGGACGGTCTTTTTAGTTTGACATGACCTCCAAAACCGCGTGCCGTGAGTTCGATTCTTACTGCCCCTGCCACAGAAAAATGGCTTAAACATTAAGTTTAAGCCATTTTTTATTATATTATTTAGCCGGTATACGGTCTTCTGTACCAATTGAAATTACTTAAAATAAGCATCAATTTCGTGTCTAGCTACATACATTCTTAACCATTCCGTCTGCTACATCATCAATTTAGCATCAATTTTTCAGATTCTACCGATAAAAAACTGCGAGAGTTAAAAATATTCTCGCAGTTTTTTTAATTATATTAATTTTTTATTTTTAAAATTCAACTTTTCCTTCGCCGATTATTTGTTTCTGTGTGTTGAATTTGACATTGGCTAAGTTTTTGTTTAATTTGATGAATGAACCTGCCACAACATTCGTTGGGTCAGATGTATCTCTGTTTACTGCAGAGCCTACTATTATTGTGCAGGGTTGTCCCAGGTCGTCATACTCACCGCCGTTTTCACTTATACAGAAAGTGTGAGTATGTCCGCAAAGCATAAAGTTTGGCTTTATATTTTCTTTTATGAGAGATGCCCATTTTGAATAAAGCTCTCTTTCTATAACAAATTTAGGTTTTCTTTTGAAAGTAAAGGGAACGTGGGATATTACAAGTCGGTATTTAACATCCTCTTCTTCGTATTCATTTTCTGAATTTTCTATTACCTTTTTAATCATTTCTTCCTGCTCTAAACGGAATTCGTGACAACAAACGCTTCCGCCGTATTCTTCGGAAGAATCGTCTTTATCCTCCCCGGTATCAACAAGTATACCCCAGATGCAGCCAATTTTAAAGGTGTAATAAGATTTTCCGTTATCTCCGGGCATATATTTTGCTAAATCTTCTGCACCATAGCCCCTTAAATCGTGGTTACCTCTTGAAATTATGCAGGGAATTGTGCCTTCTGTTATGTCGGAGGCTATTTCGTAGCAAAGAAGCATATCGTTAATTGTGTTTGAATAGCTTACGATATCCCCGTTTAAGATAAGCAAATCTGTTTCCTCATCAAAAAACTTTGCAGCAGCAACCGACTGTTCTTTCCAACCGTGAACATCGGCTAAGTGATATATATTTATATCTTCTGTTTTTTCAAGGGGCTTAAAATTATATTTTATTTCAACAATTTCTCCCGTTCTCGGAAAGTAAGGACAACGGTCGATTACAGGCTGTGCAATAATTGTATATTCTTTTTCTCTATTCAGCTTTTCCTGTGGTATTGTAAAGCTCTGAACACCTGCTTTTGCTATTTTTATGCCGTTGCTGTGATTGTAATATACTTTATTTCCTACACGGATACTTACAAATGAATCACACCAGGTTACAACCTTAATCTGATAGGTTTTACCTACAACGCAAACAGTAGGATGCATTTTTAATACATTATTCATTTCTCTTTACCTCTTATATTTCAAGTTCTGCAACAATGGGAAAATGGTCGGACACCATTTTTTCTATTGTTTTTACCATTTTTACTTCTATATCCTTACTTACAAATATATAGTCAATTTTCTGATCAAGGTTTGGAGTGCGGTATGTAAAAGGGCCACCGGATATATAAACTTCCTTTAAGGTATCGTAAACAGGTTTTAATATTTCGTTGTCGGGAGTCATATTAAGGTCGCCCATAAATATAACGGGAGTGTTTACATTTTTAAGTTCATTAAGAAGTGTTTCAACTGCATTTCTTTGTTCTGCTTTTGCAAGACCGAAATGGGAAATAAACACAGTTATTTTCTTTTCAAGATTAATTTCAGCTTTTAAAAGTTTTCTTGTTTCGTAGTATGCATCCTCGTCCTTAATTTCGGGATCAGGAATATCTATAATGCTGTAATTGGCAACAGGAAATCTTGAAAGAAGAGCATCACCATATGGGCCATACTGTTCAAACTCTATACATTTTGAGAAAACAACATTTCTGTTTGTTTTTTCAGCCATTATTTTTTCCTGACCATTATATGCTATATGTTTTCCAAGACCACGAACTTCATTAATACAGATAATATCTGCATCTTCATTATTTATAACGTCAGCACTCAGGTCAAGATTGATTTTTTCCTTTTTTGTTTCTCTGTAATCGGCATAATCAAGACCATGCTCAATATTAAATGTCATAACTTTTAGTTTCATATTTATACCTCTCGCTCAAAAAATCCTTTTAAAGCAACAGGATTTTTACCCTGTGCTTCTATTTCACCAAGAAGAACCTTTACTAAAGCTTTCTGACTTTCCTCGGTAAATGAGAATGTATTTACATATGTTCTCATAAAGGGTATTTCGTAAAGCTTATATGGATCTGCAAAGGAAGTAAATACTACCTTTGGGTGTCTGAATATATAACCTCTCCAGAAAGCAAATATCTCATCCCAGCCAAGTCTTAAAGAGCCGCCTATGCTGTCTATTTGTGCTACACCACAGTTCACAAGAACTGCAGAAACATTATTTTCATCATAAACCTTTTCAATATCTCTGTGAGATGGCTTTTTAAGATGTACTGTTTTTATTCCCCGTCTGTTTAACTCTTCTTCAACAAATTTAAATCTGTCTTCACATTGCGGTTTATAATATAGTGAACAAAGAAGTACAGTATCTCCCTCTTTTAAATCGAGAGGAAGGATATTATCCATATCTCTTACAATTTTAATACTCTTTTCTGCAATCTGAGTTGATATCTCTTCAATGTTTTCTGTAATCTCTACTTCAGTTTCTTTATCATTAAGCAGTCCAACTGTTTCTTTAAGCTTTAAAATTCTTCTTAAGCTTCTTCAAACATATCAGAAAGCATTCTTGCACTTTTGGCAAGCATTTTCGCTCCTGCGAGAATATTATCCTTGTTGTAATCTTTTAAAAAGCTACTTGATTCAAGCGTAAAATCTCCGTCATAATTAATTTCCTTTAATGCTTTTACTATTGGTGCAAAATCTACTTTCCCCGAAAATGGTATCTGGTGTAAATCGTGCCACTTATCATTATCATGAATATGAAGGCTTTTGAGCCTTTGCCCAAGAGCCTTTATCATTTCTACCGAATTAGTTCCACTTCCCTTCATTTCTGCATGTCCTATATCAAGACAAGCTACCAGTGTGTCGTCGTTGACAGTATCTAAATATTCATTAAAACTTTCAGGTGTTGCACAAGGTGCAAAGGTAGCTTTATCTGATTTTGCATCCCATATAAACATATTTTCAGTTGCAATTTTTATTCCGTATTCTTTTGCAAAAGGAATAAGTTCCAAATACATTTCTTTATTTTTATCCATCGATTCAAAGCAACAGGGATGGATAATGCAGGTTTTTCCGCCTGCTTCTGCGGTACACTCAACCGCACGTTTTAAAGTTGAGCGTACAGACGACCAGTCGCTTGGGTTCGGAGCATGGGACTGATTGCAATAAATGCCGTTATCTAATCCTATCTGTTTAAGTTTTCTTGCAACCTTTAAATATTCATTTCCCACAAAACGACCGTTTAAAGCTCTGTTCTCATAGTCATATTCACACAAGCAGGATATAGAAAAATCCCATGCATCAAATCCGGCTTTTGCCACTGTTTCAACAGCTTTTTCTTCGCCTACAATACGATGTGCAGAAATTATTTCGGTAGATATTTTCATTTTTTCACCTCAAAATTATATATTTAAAAATATTAATGCTATTGCCCCAACTCCAATACCAAACCATCGATAAGGATGCAGTTTTTCGTGATAACCAATTACAGAAAACACCGTTGTCAGAATCAATCCGCCTACAGCTATTCCGGGGAAAATAATGCTTTCTGAAAGCGGAGATGAAATCATCAGTAAAATGAGAAGATTTAATAAGGCACTGTTGATTCCGCCGATAATCGGGAAAAGGATGGTCTTTTTTGATATTTTCCGTAACTCACACCGATTTTTATTAAAGTAAAGAATTAAGGAAAAAACAACAGCTATTCCTGAGCCAAAAAACATAAACATATTTTTGTATCTTCCATCAAATGCCAATTGCTGATATTTTTGAATAATGGAGCATCCGGCATTTCCTGTTAAAAGCATCAAGGAATAAACAATCCATTTAAATGTTATTGCTTTTTCGGTTGAAGTTTTATCGGATTTGAAGCAAAAATACAAAGCTAAGATTATCAAAACCAGTCCAAGAGCAATATTAAAAGTAACAGGATTATTCCAAAATATAAAGCCCCAAAATGCAACACCGATTAAAGAAAGCTGTTTAATAAAGGCTGTCAGTGAAACAGAACCGATTTGATAAGCTTTGAACATTCCAATCATAGCTGTGGTGTAAAATAAACCATAGGCAATCGAATAGATTATAACAGAAGGGGCGAACTCAGCCTCGCAAAAATAGATAATACCCCACGAAGTAAAAGCCACACATGTAGAAATAACAGAATAAAGAGAAGATGTATTTTTTTGTTTTGTATTTGCTCTGCCAAACAAAGTAGTCATGATACTGAGAATAGCAGAACTACACATTGAACAAACCAGATATATGTATTCCATGTTATTTTATACCTTCTTCGGTAATTTTATCAACAAGGTGGTCGCAATACCCTATTTGAATCCATTTGATGTTACCTTTATCATATTGCGCAACGGTAACCGAAGCATTCGGTACATGAGGTATATCTTTTATTTTTTCCAACGGTATTTTGTCCCAGGCCGCACGAAGAGTACGTATAACACCACCGTGTGTTCCCACCAGAACTGTTTTCCCTTCATTTTCCTCCGCAATTTTCTCAAAAGCAAGCTTGCTGCGCATCATAACATCAGCGTAGCTTTCACCACCGTCAAATTTTGAAATCCCCGGATTTTGCCTGTATAATTCAAAGCTCTCGGGAAATTCTTTTTTTACATCTTCAATGAGTTTTCCCTGCCATTTGCCGACGTTCACTTCGCGAAGGCTTTTGCATTTATGTACAGGTAATTCAAGTGCATCGGCAATTGGCTTTACAGTTTCATAAGCACGACATAAATCGCTCGAATAAATACTGTCAATTTTAAAATTTTTAACAATATATTCTGCCGTAGATTCAGCCTGAGAAAAACCTATATCGTCAAGAGAGATATCCATTTGACCGGAAAATCTTTTTTCTTTATTGCCAACACTGTATCCATGCCTTATTATAATAAACGTTACCATTTCAGTATCTCCTTTTTTATAATTATAATTCCAAAAATAAAAAATACAATTGACAATTTTGCTTATTTTATATATAATGTTGCTATTACAAAAATTTGAGGTTGATTTATGGACAAATATGAAAAAATATGTGTTGAAAAAAATCCTGATTTCAGCGTATACTATGGAGCAGGAAAATATTTTTCTTCTAAAGAAAACACCTTGTTGCACTATGATACTAATTTATCCGTCAGCTATATGCTTCAATGCAGCGGAAACATAAAAATAGAAGGTAAACAATATGCAATTCAAAACGGCGATGTTATTATTACAACCCCTGCAGAGATACATTGTTGCAGTATTGATGACGGTACGTATCATGAGCGAATATCTGTTTGCATCAACAAATCTATTTTAAATAATTTCCATTTTGAAAGTGAGGATTACATTAAGCTTTTTGTTCAACACAAAAATGGTATCGGAAATATAATTCCCTCAGATACAGCTGCTGAATTTGAATTAGGAAGTCTGATGTCCAAAATACTTATGTTATCAAAATATAAAAGCAATAAAAATAAGATTTTGTGCGTTTGTAAAATCATGGAATTATTAGATAAAATCAATGACGCCGTATGCCAACACGAACAAAAGCCAACATCACATACTCTGAATAACAACACAATTTCTGAAGCTATAAAGTATATAAACAAAAATTTCACCACAAATATAAATTGCCTTGAGCTTGCACAAAAACTTTTTGTAAACAAATATCACCTTGAACATCTTTTTAAGGAAAGTGTTGGAATGCCTTTATGGGAATATGTAATAATCAAGCGTCTTTTGTACGTAAATGAACTGTTACAGCAAAAATATTCTGTTGAAACAGCTTCGCACGAAGCGGGATTTAATAATTATTCAAATTTTTATAGATTGTACAAAAAGCATTTCAATTGTACTCCTATGGAATATAAAAGAATAGCCAATAGCGAAAATGCTCACCTGTAAAATACAAGTGAGCATTTTGTTTATTTAATTTTCTCTGCCTCAGCCAACATGTTTTCTATAAAAATTCCATATCCTCTCGTAGTATCATTTACGAAAACATGAGTTACTGCACCAACTAACTTGCCATTTTGCAGGATGGGTGAACCACTCACGAGTGATGTCAATGGGGGACAACAAATTTATCTTGAAAAATTTTTAAATTCAAGCTGTTTTGCTTACAAAATCACCTATATCGAGGCTGAAATGAGTAAATTTATCAACAAATTTTAGCTTTGGATTATAGTACTGCCTGTTCAATAACAGCATTTTGAATTTCTTCCTTCAGGGATATGAATTTCCCCTTTCATTTACAGATTGTGCTCCGTTCTTGATATTACCTCTTCCTGCATTTCGGGAGACAGTCTTGTAAAATAGTCGCTGTATCCGCCTATTCTTACTAAAAGGTCTCTGTGTGCTTCGGGATTTTCTTTTGCTTTTTTAAGTGTTTCTTTATCTGTAACATTAATCTGAATTTCAAAGCCACCCCTAAACATAAATGTTTTGACAAGAGACTTTATTATTTCAAGGGAGTTTGCGGAAAGATTGTTTTTTGAAAACTTCATATTAACAGCAACTCCGCCAATAAATTTATGCTGATCCCACTTTGTGGTAGACTTTATCGATGCGGTTGGACCTTTTAGTTCCCGTCCCTGGCAGGGCTCTGCACCGGCACTTAACGGTTCCCCGCTCTTTCTTCCGTCGGGAGTTGCTCCGGTTATTTTTCCGAATCTTGTGTGCCAGGTATAAGAAAATGTACTTGGAATAAGTGCACAGTTCGGAAGGTGCCCCTTATACTTTTCACACTCTTTAATAATATGCTCTGTTATTATGCCGCAAAGTTCGTCAACATCGTCAATGTCATTACCGTATTTTGGAATTGTGTTCAAAATTTGAAGTCGAAGCTTTTCGTTTCCTTCATAGTTTGAATCAATGATTTTTTTGAATTGCGAAATCGAAAGCTCTTTTTTGTCAAACACAAGCTCCTTTATGGTATAGAGCGAATCAACAAGGTTTCCAAGTCCCACAAAGCTTTGCATAGTCCAGTTATATACAGCACCTCCGCGTTCAAGGTCTACACCATTTAAAAGACAGTCATCTATAAAGCAAGACTGCAGCGGAAACATAGAATATTCCCCATGCTCGCGTCGTAAATCGTCGTAAAACAGAAAGTCTTTTTTGATTTTTTCATCAATATTCTTAAATACTGCTTTCAAGAGCGAATCAAAACTTGCATAGTCTTTGTCCAGGGCATCAAGGAGTAATTGTGCCATATTGTTGTAGTGACTTGCCACCCAGACATTACTTGCGCCTACGGGAGTTATCTCCACACAGGTGCTATGAATGTAATTTCTTGCCCGTTTTTCGGGCACTCCGTAACTCATTAAGCCCTTTGTTATGACATCATTGTTAAAAATCGCAGGATGAGACCGACCATTAAGTAAAATTCTGCAAGCAGTTTCCAGATAATTTTCCGGCATATCACTTGTATAGCAAAGTCCTACAGATGGTTGCACAAGTCTGATATCCTCAATTACCTGCATACACATCTCGGTGAGTTCGTTTGCAACCACTTCCCCGTTTTCGTCACGACCACCAACCATGTAGCCTACCGTCCAGCCTTTTGGAACAAGCATATTCATTTTTATTCCCAGACAATCAAGCAACAGCTGTGCAAACTCTTTAGTTATGGCACCATTTTCTATATCCTTTTTGTAGTATGACAAAAGGTAACGGTCAGGATGACCATATTGAAACTGTTCAATTCCATAAAATGGATTCTGGGTTAAGCAATAGGTAAGAAAATACACCGATTGAACCGCTTCATAAAAATTTCCTGCAGGATTTGCAGGCACCTTTTCGCAAATCCCGGCAAGTGTTAAAAGCTCATTTTTGCGGACTTCGTCTTTGGTAATACAAGCAAGTCTTTTTGCTTCACAAGCATAATTTTTCGAATGATTGATTACAGCCTCAAGACTCAACATACAAGCCTTATAAAATGGTGCTTTATCCGGTGTACAGGTTTTAAGATATGATTTTACTGCACTTGTCAAGTAAAAGTAGACACTAAAAACCAC
>JAZNWH010000085.1:0-5224 GCA_045593265.1 Clostridia bacterium
GTAGCTCAGTTGGGAGAGCATACGGATAGGTTTTAGCACCAATGTTAATGCCCTTGATATCGAAATGTTCGCATACATCAATAAATTATAAATGGGCCTGTAGCTCAGTTTGGGATGAGCGTTCGGTTCGCATCCGAAAGGTCGAGGGTTCGACCCCCTTCAGGTCCACCAAAGTCGAGATTTCTTTAAGATATCTCGGCTTTATTTTTTATCGTAGATTTGATTTTAAATTCTTCAAAACTGATATTAAATTCAATATCAATATTGTAATCCCTGCCTACTTTTACCGATTTGATAAGTTGAGCGACAATCATTTTTTTTGCAGAAAAAGAACTCTTGTCATATAGGTCTGCCCAAGTTATTATTTGGTCAAACTCATCAACCAGTTTTTTATCTGATTCTAAAAGTTGCATATATTCTCTTTCAGCATTGTCAGCTTCATACTGTCTCTGAGCGACAACAATACTTGTTTCTTCAATCAAAGAATTCAGCAAATCACTACTCAGTTTGCTTTGTCCTCTTATTACCTTTATTGTTTCAGCACGCAGATCCTCAAGTTCTTTTTTCTTTTCTGCAAGAGAACGAGCTGCCAATTCGAATTTAGATTTAGCCAAAGCTTCTTCTTTCTTTTGCTGTGATTTTATTATATCATTCTTTGATGAAGCAGTTATCTCTTTGAATTTTGCTCTTATCACATTGTCTACCATTGCATCTACTTTAGGAACAGAAAAGCCTGATGGCCCTTCGCATTCTCCCGGATGTCTAACATGATAATGGCATTGATATCTCGGTCTTACATCATATTTTATAGTTCCATCAGCAAGTTTTTTGTTTTTTCCACTTGTTGTTAATGTAAGACGATTTCCACAATGGGCACAGTATATGTTACCGACTAAAAGAGATTGTCCTTTAAGATTAAGCGGGATCGGATTGTGTGGCTGAATTCTCGATTTCATAACCTCTTGTGCTTTCAAATATGTAGCATCATCTATAATGCGTAATTCTTCAATAGATTGAGATTGACTTTCACCATTTTTAATCACACCAGTATACATGATGTTTTTAATTATGCGGTTTATGGTTGTGTTGGGGAACCCTTTGCCATTTCTACTTTGAATGTGATTTTCATATAAATATTTGCAAATTCTAATTGCCCCATAACCCTCATTTACATATTTGTCAAATATGAGTTTAACAATTTCGGCCTCATTTTCATCAATAACAAGATCATAACACTCTTGGTTTCGTTTGTTCACTCGTCCCAATTTTTCAAGTTTATACCCGAAAGGGACAGCGCCACCCGTATAATGACCTTCTTCTGTTAGTTGGCTTAAGCGTGTTTTTGTTCGAATAGAAGTTTTTAAACTTTCTCCTGATGCTTGCCAATAACGAATATAGTTCATAAGTTTGTCGACATGAGAATCAAATCGTTGCTGACCTTCTTCGGCACTCCATACTTGAATTCCGTTTTTTACAAACCATTCTACCACAAATGGGGTTTCGTCATCTCGCCTTCCAAGGCGATCAAACATAAAGACAAGCAAAATATCAAATTTGTCTGCCAATGCATCCTTTTGAATTTCTTGAATAGCATCTCTTTTTTGTGCAGAAACTTTATAACCAGACACACCTTTTTCTGAAAACTCTTTAACAATGTTCCAACCTTGTACTTTTGCAAACTCTCTGCAGCGCATCTTTTGCATTGGAATATCGTCTTTATCCACTTGACCGAGAGTTGAAACTCGGTACAGTGTATAAACTCGCATATGCTCTTTTTCAAAACTTTCTGTGGTCATTGTATCCTCATTTCCTGCTGTTAAAAATAATACTATATTTTATGTATTTGGTTTTCAAGGTGCATTAATATTATTATCTTCCTTTTGTAGTTGATTGGCAAGGATGTCAAATATTATAGTGCCGCTTGTGAAAATAAAATTGACTGAATTGACTCGAAAATATCATTTCTTTTTGAAATGTCAGTTTTAGCATAGTGAACAGCAATTCTGCTACCTTCAATTATAAAAACCTGTGTGGATTCATCGGGAATAGCGGTGCTTGTACTTTGCTCAAGGTCTAAAGTTTTCATAATGTCCTCTTTTTTAAAATAATTTTTAGTGTTTTGCACTTTTTTAAACCGCAGCTTTGCTGCTGCGCTCGTTTTTCACCCCCGATTCACTTACGAGGTCGCGCACCCTGTATCCTGCGACGGTTGTTATCACGCTCGGAATACAGCCGATGGAGAGTTTTCTGCCCAATGACATCTTCGCCAAATCAGTTGCAATATGATTTCTCTGAATAGAATATTACTCGCTCGCTTAACGGTCTTGGCGTATTCTTCAGAAAGGCTCATCAATTGAGGTTGTTGTTTGAAAAAGTTTTTCCAATTGTCAATGTACAATCAAGCTCTATGAACGGATTTAAACTATTACCGTCACAAAGAGGAATATTATATACATCATTCTCCGATAAATTTTGAGATGAAAGAGACTTCCTTTTTCATGTTCAATGGAGGAGAATGTTGATATCTATTTCGGTCTGGCAAAATCTATTAAAATACTTTGTAGTTCCGAAATGTTCGGTGGTAATCCATCAATTATATCTCGCAGGGCTTTCTCTTGTTTATCCGATAAATAATTGTTAGATATGTATTCTTTTTTTCTATAATAACAATCTTTTTCGAAATAAACCCCACCGGCTGGACCACGTAAAGTATATATAGGAGAGGTTTCGCTCAAGACACGAACATCTCTCATAATGGTGTATCGACTTACTCCAAACTCGTCGCATAGATTAGCTATTGTATCAAAGCGACGAACGCTTAAAATTTCAAGAATTTTATTTTGCCGCTTTGATGAGTTTGAAATAACCATACACCTCCTCTCCAAATTGCTGTAAATGAAGCATAAACCTTATTGGTTGCAACTCTTGCAACAATTGTTAAAAAGTTAACGCTATGTTCATAAATTATTTACATTCTTCAAAAAAGAGAAAAGCCAACAATAGACAGCCTTCTGTGCAAGAAGTCGTCCATTGCTGACTTAAAAAATCATATTAACACTAATTTGATTGGTTAAAATCTATTTATTCTTTAAAATTTTTGATATGATTAACATAGGTATACCTAAAAAAGAAACAAGGAGTAGATATTAATGGTTAATCTGTCAATTCAAATCAAAACATATATTGATTTTTGCGAATGCATGAAAGGTGTTTCCGAAAAGACCAAAACTGCATACCAAACCGATTTAAAACAATTTAGAAGTTGGCACGGTAATGATTATGAATGGTGTAATAAACCTGTTGTATCGGAATATATTAGCTTTGTTTATAAAACTTATAAACCACGAACTGCTAAGAGAAAAATTGCCAGTTTGAAAGCATTCTTTCATTACTTGGAAACAGAAGAAATAATTGAGTATGACCCTTTTCATAAGATAAAATACAAAAGGAAAGAAGCTTTGGTTCTTCCCAGGACATTTCCGTCAAGTGTACTTTCAAAAATTTTAATCTATGCCTACTCTTCTTTTAACTCAAATGCAACCAATGAATATCAAAGAAAGAATATATCAAGAGATATTGCTGTGTTTGAATTACTGTTTGCTTCTGGAGTTAGAGTGGGAGAACTGTGTTCATTAAAAAACCACGATGTTGATCTAAAGCAAAAGCTAATCAAAGTGAACGGTAAAGGAAATCGAGAAAGATATATTCAAATAACTAATCCAAGCGTTTTAAAAGCTCTAAAAATTTATAAAACTAATTTTTGTAAAAGCATAAACGAAACTGGGTATTTCTTTATAAATAACAGAGGACGAAAACTTCAAGAACAATCTGTTCGTTGTATAATTAATAAATATGTCAACAAAACCGGTATTGAAATCCATATTACACCGCATATGTTCAGACACACCGTAGCTACTATGCTTACTGAGGAAGATGTTGATATCAGATATATACAAGAACTTCTTGGACATAGTTCAATACAAACAACTCAGATTTATACTCATATAAGTCTATCAGCTCAAAAGAAAATACTCTCTAAAAAGCACCCAAGAAATAAAATACATATTAACATTTAGCTCTTCCTCATAGCTGCCATTATTTTGGCAGCTATTTTTTATGCTGATAATATTTAATTATCTTACAATAACTATAAATTATTGTAAGTTGTGTTCAGGAGGACATATGTACGATTTTTTTGTTTCACACTCTTCAAAAGATAAAAATGATATTGTAGAAGAATTATACGAAAGACTATCTTCACTACAGTATAATGTGTGGTATGATAAAGAAAAAATAAAATTTGGGGATAATATCAATAAAGAAATAGACGAGGGACTTAAACAATCGTTTTGTCTTTTGCTAATTATTACTAAAAATTTTTTTGAAAGCAAATGGGTGTTTTTTGAATTTGGAAAATATTCTTCATATCAAAAAGCAAGAATTATTCCTATTGTTTTCGATATTTCTACTGAAGAATACTTACAAATAATTCAAATATTAGGTAACATTAAATACATTAATGCTAAAGATAAATCAATAGCTGAAATATCACAAACTCTAGTTGACTCGTTAGAAGCGATCAAAGAAAATAACGAAGCGCTAACTATTAAAGATGAAATATATAAAATACATAAAAAGATAAAATCACAAGAGGACATTAATTCGGGTTTTGTTTGCATGGCACTGAACGAATATTTTGAAATATCTGATGAGCATCTGTCATACTCCGTATTTAGTGCAAAAAAAGTTGTATTAGAAGTACTGAAAGATATAATTAAGTTTTTTGAATTAAAAATAACTCCAGCTTCAAACGATTTTATCTCTTATTTAAAAATATTAGAAGGTAAACTTTCAAAAAACATTTATGATTATTTCTGCTTTATATTAAATTCAGATGTTTATTCATTTGAGAATAGCTATATAAATTTAATCAACAAGGCTTTGTTGGCGGTTATACAGTGGTACTATAATATAAAATACTCTTCAAAACCTCATAAATTTTCTTTAAGCATTACGTTGCCTGGCGAGATGAATCGTGAAGATTTTAAGGAAACGGATGAAATAGATTATTTGGTGCTAAGAGAAGATTTAATAGCTTCTATAGAAACGGCAATAGAATGGTATGAATATAATAATTATTCATATATAGCGGCCAAGGATACAAAAACTGGGAAAATTGCTGGATACATGACTTTATTACCGATCACAGAAGAAACATATAATC
>JAZNWH010000086.1:0-5799 GCA_045593265.1 Clostridia bacterium
ACCAAATTTGTCTTCCTAAGACCGCTTGGCCTCCGACTTGAAATGCGCTGGTGTAGCTCAGTTGGTAAAGCAGCAGATTTGTAATCAGCAGGTCGGGGGTTCGAGTCCGTCCACCAGCTCCATTTTTAATATGAGTTCTTGTACGGACTCGAACCCTGAGAGGGTGAGCAACGTTAAAAAAACATCACGGTGTGATATTTTTAGTTGCGAAGTGTGAAGTGGCTACGCCACAAGCACGAAAGACTTTTTGCAAAAAAGGCTTTGTCCGTCCACCAGCTCCATTTAAATTAAATATGGGAGATTTCCCGAGTGGCCAAAGGGGACAGACTGTAAATCTGCTGGCTTCGCCTTCGGTGGTTCGAATCCACCATCTCCCACCAAAACGAAAATCCTGTCGACTTTTGTCGATGGGATTTTTGTTTTGTATTATTCATTTTTCATTATTCAATATTCATCATTCATTAAATGTGACAGGATTTTTTAATGAATAACGAATGATGAAATCGCCTTCGGCTGATGAATAATTAATAATTGAAATTATTAAAAAATGATGATATAATTGGTGATGAAAGTGAAAGAAAATATTTTAATTGAAAAATCAATAGATTTTGCAGCAAGGATAATTAAGTTGCAAAGATATCTTGTTAAGGATAAAAAGGAAACAATTATATCAAAACAAATAGTTAGAAGTGGGACGAGCATCGGTGCAAACATCAATGAAGCCAATTACGGACAAAGCAAGGCTGACTTTATATCGAAATTACATATATCGTTAAAAGAATCCCCCAAACAGAAAAACAAAAGCGAGGTTTCCCCCGCTGATGTTCGTATATCATTATGCTTTATTTGTTATATATTACTTGCTTTTAAAATTACATCATCCAATACAGCAACCGCCATTTCGTCAGCTGTCTTTATTGCATGAGCATATATCTTTGTTGTAGTGTTTGCATTTGCGTGTCCAAGTCTATTTGCTACTGTTGTTAGATTCACACCGTTTGCAATTAAAAGTGTTGCGTTTGTATGTCTTAGCGAGTGGATGCAGACGTCAGGCAAGTTATTACGTTTTATAAACTTGTTAAACCACCTACTTAATGTATCCGGGTTAAAGGGTGTACCGTCCCACTTTGTAAAAACACATCCTGTCTCATTCCATTTATCCCCTATGCGGTTTTTCTCAATTTCTTGTTGTGCCTTATGATACTTTAAAACTTTAATAACAATGTCAGATACTTTGATAACTCGTTCCGATGATGTGTTCTTTGTGCTGTCCTCAAACGTTCCTACCTTTGGAAGATATAACATTGACTTATTAACAGATATTAAATTGTTTTTAAAGTCAATATCAGACCATTTCAACCCTAACAGTTCCCCACATCTAAAACCTGTATATACAAGCACAGTTATCATAGTTTTATATTGATATGGCTCGTGCTCTAAACACTTAAACATTTCTGCGACTTGTTCATCATCAAGGAAACGTGCCGTTTTTCTTTCCACTTTAGGAGGTTTAACTCTATTACATGGGTTTGATAATATAATCTGCCATTGTACCGCAAACGTAAAAATTGAGCTTATAAGCCTATGATAGTTTAATATCGTCTTATCGGCTAACCCTTTCAAATTCTTTTCCTCTGCCTTAAATATTTTATTCAGCGGGGTATTTAACCCCTTTGCGATGTTGCCAGCTGTCTTATAGCTTACATTTTCACCTCTGCAGGCTGTTCTCAGGGTTGTTAGACTTACTGTTGTCAGCTTTGCAAATTCTTCTTTCGTCTGTTTACTTGCCTTTATAAGGTTGTTGAGGTCAGCAATGGCAAAATAGCTTATATCTTCCCTTACCCCGCTTTCAGCAAGGTTATCATATAGTTTCATTAAGTGTATAGGTTGTATCTTATCAAGTCGCATATGACCGATAGCAAGGTTTATACGTTTCAGATGTTCTTTGTATCTTGCTACCGTTCTGCGTTTTAACTGTTTCTCTGCGTGTTCCTTTAGCCAAGTTTCGGCAAAGTCTATAAACTTAATACCACAATCCATATATTGACCGCTTTCGCATTTGTCCTCAAACAATATAGCTTGCTTTTGCAGTTCCTTTTCTATCTGCTTTGGTGTCATATCCGGGGACGGCTCCCACGTCATGGATTTTTTAATCTGCTTATTGTTTATATCATAACCGCAGGACACGACTATTTTATATTTATTACCTCGTTTCTCAATACTTGCCATATCTTAACCTCCAATAAAACCAAACTATTCTTTATCAAGTTCAGAAAGTATAATGGTTATCTTATTATGTATCTCTTGCAGTTCCTCGGCTGTTTCGTCATCCTCAACAGAAAATACAATCATATCATTAATTTGCTCTCTAACCTCTGTTAGTGCTAATATTATGTTATCTGATACCGGCATTTACATCACCCCTTAAAACATTGTGTATATGGCATAGTCTATCACATAATTCGTTTGCATTTTCCTCTATCTGCCAAAAGTAATCTAAAAATATATCTGTTTTAGTTCTGTATTGGTTAAAACAAGCCTTGATATACTCTAAATCCCTTTTATTGTTAGGGTCATACTCGTTAAAAAAACATTGACTTATATCATCAATTAAAATTCTTGCCTTTTCGACGACTATTGGCAAAAACTCACTTTTACATGATGCCTCGTATATTTCGTTATGCAATGTCTTTAATACATTTGGTGGATTTGTTTCTGTTTTGTTCATAAAAAATACCTCCTATGATTTAAAAATGCTTGATAAACCACAGAAAGTATGATATAGTATATTTATCATAACCGCTGTGGTTGTGGTGCTTGTAGAGTGTTATTTTCGTTGGTAGCGGGGTAACACTCTATTTTTTATCCAAAAGCAAATGTATGCCTTATCTGATTACCTCCTCTCTTAAATACATTATACACTAATTCGTTTCATATGTCAAGTGTTATTTGCAACTTTTTTATTTATTTTTCAAAAATATATTGACAGTTGACACTTTTTAGTTTATAATAAATACATAAGAAAGAGGTGATTTCAATGCCACTTACTATGGGAGAAAAAATAAAAATTATACTAAATCGCAGAAATATGACAATTTCACAACTTGCCGAAAAGCTCGGACAATCTCGACAGAATATGTCGAACAAAATGAGCCGTGATAATTTTACAGAAAAAGAAATATCAGCAATTGCGGAAGCACTTGAATGTACCTATAATGCTACGTTTACAATGAATGATACCGGTGAAGAAATATAATAATTAAATAAAGGAGTTGAAAAAAATGCTGACATTAACAGATATAACCAAAGCTGTAAAAACGGTTGCAGAAGAATTTTCAATCAAACGTGTAATGTTATTTGGTTCTTATGCTGAAGGTAGAAACACAGCTGAAAGTGATGTGGATTTGCTTATAGAGTTTGTTATGCCTGCAGTATCACTCTTTATACTTGCTGATATTAAAAACCGATTAGAGGACATTTTGAACGTGGACGTTGATATTATCCACGCACCTATACCTGACAATGCTTTAATTAAACCCGAAAAGGTGGTAGAGATTTATGCAGCATAGAGATAAAACAATACTGATTAAGATTATAAGTGAATTGAATATTGCTCTTGATATGATAAATGGTATTGGATTTGATGCGTTTAATGAAAACGAAATGTTAAAACGTGCAATGTGTATGACGGTAATCAATATCGGTGAGCTTGTAAAGGCTCTTACGGATGAAATAAGAAACGAATACAAGCATATACCGTGGAAAAGTATAGCAGGCTTTAGAGATATTGCCGCACACAAATATCAGACCTTGCAGATGCAGGACGTATATCATACTGTTGTAAATGATTTTCCACAGTTAAAGAATAATATTGAACAAATATTAAATTAATGGCAACATATAGCAATATCGCAACACAATACTCATTAATCATAGCGGGGTTGGATATATACCCCGCTTGTTTTATATCCTCACAAGTCTAAAATTAACCTGTATTGAATTTTTGCATTTTTTGTATGTAACTTACTACTTAAAACACAATATCTTGTTACAATCCAATTTTAATAAAGATTTTTGTACAACTTATGTTCAAGTTTTTTAGGCTATTTTTTGTCCCAATTTTGTCCCGTTGTTTTTTCTCTATCTTCGATTTGTTTTAACACCCCTCTTTAATTTTTTTCTTAGAGTTGGAAAAGGTTCCCCCCCGCCGGTCCCCAGTGGTTTTAATTAATATTAATGAAGTAGGGGGGAGTCTGTTGTGGTAGTGTTTGGCGGTACTTTCACACACCATAAAAGACGTTTCACAGGTGCTTTGTGGTTCCATCATACTTGGTTTATGTTTTTATCAAGTTTCATTACCGCCCATTCGACACTTGACATACCGGTTGTTTGAAAGAATGTTAAACTTCCTCTACTCATGCTATAACCTATAATATCTTCATAATATGCTTTGATACTTTTATTTTTTCTAAGTATTCTGAATGCCTTTTTTATTGATGATGCTACGTATTGGTGAGTTACACCATATTTTTTACTGATTTGCTTGTTTGTCAGCTTATTGATATAATGTTCTGCAATATATGAATAAAGAGGTACAGTTGAATTTTCTCTTATCTGATAATCGGTTAATATTTTTTCAACCTCTTTGAATACATTACTTAATGAAACTCTTTCTGTTGCCCTTTCAAATTCTTCCACTGCAGTTTCATCCGGTAACATATCAGCTTTGGTTACACCATCCTCACCGTCATTTGATATAGGTGCATCAAGTGTAAGCAGTTCTCTTTTGCGGTTGTTTCTCTTGGTATAACGTATAAAATGCCATTCTAAAGCCTTTATAAGATATGTGAGGAATTTATATTCTGTATTTCTGTTGTAAGCTTGTACCGCAATAATCAAAGCAAAGTATGCCTCTTGCATTAAGTCACCAAGTGAGGTGTATTCATTCTTGAATTTATTGCAGATTTTATATATTGCCTTAATGTTATTCTGATAAAGTTGCCACATTGCATCGGCATCATTTATGCCCTTTATTGCAAGTTCTTCATTTGACATATTTCATCCCCCGCATTATAATAATATTATATTAAGCGGGGTGAGTTCTGCTTGCTTTTGGGTTATGGTGCATACATAACCCTTTTTTAATATCCTATTACCTTGCAAAAAGCTTTAATTATTTCTTGATACTGAGTATGTTCAAGATTTAGTTGCCTTAATAACTTTTCAAATTCTTTTAAAGCTAATTCTTTATTCATTGTGCATCACCTCATTAAAACGTTGATACATTCCGTTGAATTTCAAAAGTTTCATACCTGCTATGCCATATTTATTTTTGTCTATAATCAACGTTGTGTCCTCAGGTGAATATTTTTCCTTATTCTGTACATACGGTCTATGCAAAATCATAATATAATCGTTGTCCTGTTCCAATGCCCCGCTTTCTTTAAGGTCGCTCATATTTGGTGCTTTGTCTTTTGCATCCTTTGAGGCTCTTGCCAACTGCGACAATGTCATTATATGGCACTTATACCGTTTTGCAGTTTGTTTTATTTCCGATGATATATAGTCGATTTCTTCCCTGCGGGAGTTTGTCTTTTTTGATGTGCGTATAAGATTTACAAAATCTATTATTACTAAATCAGGCTTGACCCTTGCAATAGTTCTCGTTATATCTTCAATGTTGTATAAATCATCACGAACCAAGAATTTATCATCATTGAGTGAATCAGATAAATATTTTGCAATCTTCGTTTTATGCTTTTCTTCAAGATTTTTATTATTAAAAAGGCCGTAAGGTAT
>JAZNWH010000087.1:0-29860 GCA_045593265.1 Clostridia bacterium
CTTATGTCGTTAAGCTCTTTTACTTTTTTTGCTGCAAGAGCTGTGTTTTCATACTCGGTAGTTTTATAGCCCTTTTCCTTGAGAAATGTTTCACACTGGCTAAGTGCCTGAGGGTGGCTTATAACTTCCTTTATTGTATCCTTTGAGGCTCCCTTTACTCCGACTAAATTCTGCATAATTTCAAGATTATACATTCCGTTTATAAAAAGGTTTCCTGAAAAAATCAAATCACTTACCTGTCCGACCTCTCCCGAGTTGCTGTTTTCAACAGGAAGAACGACACAATTACATTCACCCTTCTCAACAGAGCGATATGCACTTTTAAAATTAGGATAAGAAATATACTGTGCATCAGGGAAAATGTTCTTTGCCGCAATATATGCAAAAGCACCTTCTACCCCGCTGTACGCCACTCGCATACCACTTATTATAAGCTTCTGATACTCCCTTGATACTGCCATATTATTTTCAATAAAGGTTCTGTAAAAAGGAATAAGCTCTTTAGTTTCTATCTGGAGAGAATTTTTTTCAATAACCTCTTTTTCTCTCTGTGCATCAAAAACAGGCATTGAATTTTTTAACTTATATTCTGCAATTTTTTTCACTGTTTCCATCCTTTTTGTGAAAAGTTTTGCCATTTCTGTATCAATTTCATTTATGTTTTTTCTGAGTTCATCAAGCTTCAACATACCCGTCTCCTTTGCATAATTTTACTATAAATTTTATCACATTAGATAAACGATGTCAATAATCCTGATTGCAAATTTATACATTCTGTGATACAATAAGTTTGCAAGCAAACTCAATGAATTGCCTTCGGCATAAATTGAAATCTACGATTTCATGAATTGAGCCTTGTGGCTCATGAATTGTGCTTACGCACATTAAAGGCAATTCAATTCATGGAGCGTAGCGAGAATTCATGGAGGAACGCCAATTCATAACAACGAAGTTGTTAATTCATTAGATGGAGAAAAACTATGAAAGAGAATAAACTTGTAGATTTGTCAAAGCAATTTGCCGTTGATGTTGTTAATCTGTGTACAGAGATAAAGGAAAACAGAAAAGGAAATGTATTGTTAAATCAGCTTTTAAGAAGTGGCACAAGTATCGGTGCAAACATTCATGAAGCAAATTATGCTTCAAGTAAAGCCGACTTTATAAATAAATTTCAGATAGCCTTGAAAGAATGTTACGAAAGTAGCTATTGGTTAGCTCTTTTTAAGGAAACTAAAATAATAACAGAAGAGGAATATATAAACATGTATGATAAATGCAGTAAAATCAGAAAATTACTCATTGCATCCATAACTACAGCAAAGAGAAAATAATAAATAATTGAGGAAAAAATGAAGATAACAATAGCAAAAGCAATAACTGGACAAATTGATGATTGTGTGAAAATATTACAGGATTCTGTTATCGGGAATATGTATTTTTCTGATTACGAAAAAGCAAAGACAATGCTTGTTGATGCAGTATACAAAAACAGTCTATATACTGCACTGTCAGCCGATAATGAATGCTTAGGGTTTATTTATTATATGTCAAATGGTGTTTTTGGCAGTTACCCATATCTTCATATTATAGCAGTCAAGGAAACACATCGGAGTCAGGGGATAGGGAAACAATTAATTAAACATTTTGAGGAAAATTCATCAAATTACACAATTACAAAATGCTTTCTCACTGTGGATGATTTTAATCCGATAGCAAAAAAGTTTTATGAGAATTTAGGCTATCAATGTGTAGGAGCGTTACCTGATTTTTATAGAAAAGGATCCGTTTCTTATTTGATGATGAAAGAAATAAGCAAATAAAATCATTTTTAGAAACACAAAACATATTAGTTTTTTTACAAACAGAATAGGTTAGTAAATCGTTCACTTATTTTATAATAAACGTATGAAAATAAAAGAAGTTATTATTGTTGAAGGAAAATATGATAAAATACGAGTTGACTCTGCTGTAGACGCTGTAGTTATTGAAACAGGCGGCTTTAGTATTTTTCGTGATGCTCAGATGCGCAGACTTATAAAAAGGTATGCAGAAACCAAAGGCATAATTGTTCTTACAGATTCCGATTCTGCAGGCTTTGTTATAAGAAATCACATTAAGAATATCGCATCAAATGGAACTGTTAAAATGGCATACATTCCTGAAATAAAAGGCAAAGAAAAAAGAAAAGCCACAGCAGGCAAAGAAGGTCTTTTAGGTGTTGAGGGAATTGATAATCAGATAATAATTGACGCTCTTATACGAGCAGGCTGTAACGAAGAAGCACCCAAAGAAAAAATAACCAACACCGACCTGTTTAACCTGGGCTATTCGGGAAAACCCGACAGCAAGGAAAAGAGGACAAAGCTATTAAAACATCTTAACTTACCTGTTAAATTAAGCACAAGCGCTCTTCTTGATGCCCTTAATACCTTTTCTGATTTGGAAAATTTGAAAAAATTGACGAAATTTCTTGACAAAGAAATATAAAAGTGCTAAAATGATTTTACAGTTTAATAAACCAAATGCGTTGACCGGAAACAAGTAGTTTCGGTAATCCGTTTTTAGAGAGCTGTCGGGTGGTGCAAGACAGAAACGGACCCAAAATGAATACATTCTGCGAGCAGTGCACTGAAAGGAAACGAGTAGGATGCAACGGGTGTGCCCGTAACAGCACTAAGGTAATACCCATTTATGGAATACCTGATGAGGCTGTATTCGTGAGAATACGGTAAACAGAGGTGGTACCGCGGGAAACATTCCCGTCCTCTTGTAAAATATTACATGAGGACGGGTTTTTTATATTCTCTTCCTCGAAACAAAATCTTTTTTTTAAGAAAGGAATTGGTAAAAATGTTTCTCAAAATCTCATTGTTGGTAGTTTTCTTTGCAGTTATGATTGCTGTAGGACTTTACTGCCGTAAGCACTCAACTGACGTAAACGGCTTTGTCTTGGGTGGAAGAAATGTAGGCCCGTGGCTTACAGCTTTTGCTTACGGAACAAGCTACTTTTCAGCAGTTATTTTTGTAGGATACGCAGGTCAGTTCGGATGGAAATTCGGTATCGCATCAACCTGGATTGGAATTGGAAATGCGATTATCGGTTCTCTTCTTGCCTGGATAATTTTAGGCAGAAGAACAAGACTTATGACACAGCATCTTAACTCATCTACTATGCCTGAATTCTTTGGCAAAAGATTTGACAGCTCTGCACTTAAAATTTTCTCATCAATTTTAGTATTTGTGTTCCTCATTCCTTACACAGCATCACTTTATAATGGTTTATCCCGTCTTTTTGAAATGGCATTTCCTATGATAAATTACAACACCTGTGTTATAGTAATGGCTGTTCTCACCGGTGTTTACGTTATTGCAGGCGGATATATGGCAACAGCTATTAACGATTTTATTCAGGGCATTATAATGCTTGTAGGTATTGTTGCTGTAATTGGAGCTGTTTTAAGCTCTCAGGGCGGATTTATGGAAGCTTTAAGAGGTCTTAGTGAAATTCCCTGCGAAAATTTGAACGGTGGCTTTGGTTCATTCTTAGGCCCTGACCCGTTTAACCTTTTCTGTGTTGTTATTTTAACATCGCTTGGCACATGGGGTCTTCCTCAGATGGTACAAAAATTCTATGCTATCAAAAGCGAAAACAACATTGCAAAAGGCACAATAATTTCAACCATTTTTGCATTAATCGTTGCAGGTGGATGCTACTTCCTCGGTGGTTTCGGCAGACTTTTCTCAGATAAATTCAATATTATAAATGGTGTTCCTGAAGGTGGTTTTGACGCAATTGTTCCGAAAATGCTTGAAAGCTTACCTACACTTCTTATAGGTATTGTAATCGTTCTCGTTTTATCAGCATCAATGTCAACTCTTTCTTCACTGGTACTCACTTCAAGCTCAACTCTTACACTTGATATGATTAAAGGACACATAGTTAAAAATATGAGCGAGAAAAAGCAGGTGCTTGTAATGAGAATTCTCGTTGTATTTTTTATAGCAATTTCAGCGTTTATCGCAATCAACAAGGATAAGCTCGGATACATAGCAGATATGATGGGTATTTCCTGGGGTGCTTTGGCAGGTGCATTTTTAGCACCGTTCCTCCTTGGACTTTACTGGAAAAAAGTAACTAAAACAGCAGTATGGGTTAACTTCATTTTCAGCTCCATTCTTATGATTGCAAATATGACTGTAAGAAGCTCTTTCCCTGCTATGTTACAGTCTCCAATTAACTGTGGCGCTGTCGCTATGATTTCAGGCTTTGTTATAGTATGGGTCGTAAGCATCCTTACCAAAAAGCCAAACCCAGACAGTGTTGATAAAATGTTTGCTTGTTACGACACTGATGTAACAGTTAAATCTAAAAAATCTTTAGGTGAATAAATATTCCATATTTTAAATAAACAATAATGTGAAAGGAATTACAAAAATGCCTATTACAGAAATTCTTGCAAAAAACGCAAGAGAATTTACAAATGATGTGTGTCTTGTGGAGGTTAATCCTCAGCTTGAAGAAAAATCAAGACGCACCTGGAAAGAATACTCTCTTATTGAAGCAGGTACAGAAAACGCCTTAAGACGTGAACTTACCTGGGGGGAATTTGATAAAAAAGCAAACCGCTTTGCAAATCTTCTCCTTACAAGAGGTATTAAAAAAGGCGACAAAGTGGCAATTCTGCTTATGAACTGTCTTGAATGGCTTCCTATCTACTTCGGTATTTTAAAGACAGGAGCTTTAGCTGTTCCTCTTAACTATCGCTACACTGCAGAAGAAATCAAATACTGCCTTAAAAAGGCAGATTGCTGTGCTATGGTTTTCGGTCCTGAATTCATAGGGAGAATGGAAGAAATTACAGAAAGAATTCCTGATGTCAAATTACAGCTTTATGCAGGAGAGCAGTGCCCTACCTTTGCTGAAAGCTATGACAGACTTGTATCATACTGTTCTTCAAAAGCTCCTGACATTTATTTAAGCGACGATGATGAAGGTGCAATTTATTTTTCATCAGGCACAACAGGATTTCCAAAAGCTATTATTCATGCACACAGAAGCCTTATTCATGCCTGCAAGGTTGAACAGGCACACCACAAGCAGACAAAAGATGATATTTTTCTGTGCATCCCACCCCTTTATCATACAGGGGCAAAAATGCACTGGTTCGGAAGCTTCTTAGTTGGTGGCAAAGCTGTTCTTTTAAAAGGTGTTAAGCCTGAATGGATTATCAAAACCGTATCTGAAGAAAAATGTACTATTGTATGGCTTCTCGTTCCCTGGGCACAGGATATTTTAGATGCTATTGAAAGAGGAGACATAAATTTAGACGAATATACCCTCGACCAATGGAGACTTATGCATATAGGTGCACAGCCTGTACCCCCAAGTCTTATCACCCGTTGGAAGCAGGTGTTCCCAAATCACGATTATGATACAAACTATGGTCTCAGTGAATCTATCGGACCCGGTGCTGTTCATCTTGGTATGGAAAACATTCACAAAGTAGGTGCAATCGGAAAAGCAGGCTACGGATGGAAAACCAAAATCGTTGATATGGATGGTAACGCTGTATCTCAGGGCGATGTGGGTGAATTATGCCTTAAAGGGCCCGGAGTTATGAACTGCTATTATAATGACGAGAAAGCTACCGAAGAAGTTTTAAAAGACGGATGGCTGTTTACAGGTGATATGGCAAAAGAAGATGAAGACGGATTTATCTTCCTCGTCGACCGTAAAAAAGATGTTATCATTTCAGGCGGTGAAAACCTTTATCCTGTTCAGATTGAAGACTTTTTGCGTAAGCACAATAAAATAAAGGACGTTGCTGTTATAGGTCTTCCCGATGCAAGACTTGGGGAAATTGCAGCTGCTATTATAGAAGCTAAAGAGGGCATGGAATTAACAGAAGAAGAAATCGAAGATTTTTGCTTCGACCTTCCAAAATACAAAAGACCACGTAAGCTTATTTTTGCAGATGTTCCCCGAAACCCAACGGGAAAAATCGAAAAGCCTAAACTTCGTGAGCTTTATTGCGGAGACAGTCTTGTTGCAAAACAAAACGAAATCAATTAATACTTAAATGTTGAAATTTTTTCAGGATTTTAGTATAATTATATCATCAAAATAATGAAAGGTTTTAACTGTTATGAAAAAACTTATGCTTGGTAATGCGGCAGTTGCCCGCGGTGCTTATGAAGCAGGCGTGCGTGTTGTTGCATCATATCCGGGAACTCCAAGTACGGAAATTACCGAAAATATTGTTCAGTACGAAGAAATCTACGCTGAGTGGGCACCTAACGAAAAGGTTGCAGGAGAAGTTGCAATCGGTGCCTCCATCGGTGGTGCAAGAGCTATGAGCTGTATGAAGCATGTAGGTCTTAATGTTATGGCTGACCCTGTTTTCACAGTAAGCTATACAGGTGTTAACGGAGGTCTTGTATTCTGCGTTGCAGATGACCAGGGTATGCATTCCTCACAAAATGAGCAGGATTCCCGCCATTACGCAAAGGCATCTAAAATTGCTATGCTTGAACCTTCCGACTCTTCTGAATGTAAAGAATTTACTAAAATGGCTTATGACATTTCAGAAAAATTTGATACGCCGATGTTTTTAAGACTCTCCACAAGAGTTTCCCATTCACAAAGTATGGTAGAACTTTGTCAGCGTTCAAACGATGAATTGAAGCCATACGAAAAAGATGACAACAAATATGTTATGATGCCTGCGCGTGCCATCAAACGTCATGTTGTTGTTGAAGAAAGAATTAAAGCTTTAACCGAATTTGCAGAAAACACAAATCTCAATGTTGTTGAAGATAATGGAAGTAAAATCGGTGTAATTTCTGCAGGTATTACATATATGTATGCCAAAGAAGCTCTTGGAGACAAGGTTAATTATTTAAAGCTCGGTATGGTTTATCCATTGCCCGAAAAAATGATTAAGGATTTTGCTTCAAAATGCGACAAGGTTTATGTTATAGAAGAGCTTGACCCGTTTATTGAAGAGCACTGCAAGGTAATAGGTGTTGATGTAATCGGTAAGGAAAAATTCTCTCTTCTTGGAGAATACACTCCTTCAATGATTAAAAAAGCAGTTCTCGGTGAAGATGCTTTACCGTTTTCTGACCTTGAAGAACAAATTCCAGTTCGTCCTCCTGTTATGTGTGCAGGCTGTCCTCACAGAGGAACATTCTATGTTCTTAAAAAATTAGGTCTCACTGTATGTGGTGATATCGGTTGCTACACCTTAGGTGCAGTTGCACCTTTAGCATCTATTGATACCACAATCTGTATGGGTGCATCAGTTTCCGCAGCAATGGGTATGGGCAAAGCACGAGGCGATGAATTTACTAAAAAAATGGTTTCTGTTATAGGCGATTCAACCTTTATGCATTCAGGTATCACAGGTCTTGTTGATATTGTTTATAACAAAGGAATAAATACAGTAATTATACTTGATAATTCCATAACAGGCATGACAGGTCATCAGGATAATCCTACAACAGGATATACAATCCGCGGCGAAGAAACAAAGCAGGTTAACTTAATTACTCTTTGTAAAGCTGTAGGTGTTGAACATGTTGTTGTAGCTGACCCCTTCGACATCAAAAACTTTGAAAAGGTTGTCAAGGAAGAAACATCCCGTGATGAAGCGTCTGTTATTATCGCACAGCGTCCCTGTGCACTCCTTAAGTCTGTTAAATATACAGGACACTGTACTATAACTGATAAGTGTAAAAAATGCAAGCTTTGTATGAAGCTCGGCTGTCCTGCAATTACAGCTGACGGCGATGGTGTTAAAATTGATATTACCCAATGTAACGGTTGTGGACTTTGCGTAAATGTATGTCCCTTCGGTGCCATTGAAAAAAAGGAGGACTAAGCCATGACAAAAAATATTATGATTGTAGGTGTTGGTGGTCAGGGTACCCTCCTTGCCAGCAGAATTTTAGGTAATACAGTTATTAAGGAAGGCTACGATGTTAAGGTTTCCGAAGTACATGGTATGAGTCAGAGAGGCGGAAGTGTTGTTACATATGTAAAATATGGCGACAAGGTTTATTCCCCTATCATAGATAAGGGCGAGGCTGATATAATACTTGCCTTTGAGCTTTTAGAAGGCTACAGAGCATTGCCTTTCCTCAAAAAAGACGGTAAAATTATTGTTAATGCTCAGAAAATCGACCCTATGCCTGTTATAACAGGTGCTTGCAGCTATCCTGAGGATATCGAAAACAAGCTAAAAGAAAAAGCTAACCTTACTACTCTTGATGCTTTGGCTCTTGCAAAGGAAGCAGGAAACATCAAAGCTGTTAATGTAGTTTTAATAGGTGTTATGGCAAAATCAACAGACATTGCCTACGAAAAATGGGTTGAAGTTATCAAAGAAACTGTTCCTGCTAAATTTTTAGATGTTAACTTAAAAGCATTTGATGCAGGGTATAATTTATAATTTCGAAAGGGATGACAATTAATGAAGTATTTTCAGGAAAAAGAAGAATGTATGTCCCGACAGGAACGTGCAGCCATTCAGACACAAAGACTTATTGAACAGGTAAAATATGTTTACGATAATGTTGCTCCTTACCGTGAAAGAATGGATGAAGCAGGTGTTAAGCCCGAGGATATTAAAACTTTAAAAGATTTAGCAAAGCTTCCTTTTACTTACAAAAAGGATTTAAGAGATTATTACCCTTATGAGCTTTTTGCTGCTCCTATGAAAGACATTGTGCGTCTTCACGCATCAAGCGGAACAACAGGAAAACAGATTGTTGCAGGCTATACAAATGGAGACCTGGAGCTTTGGTCAGATTGTATGGCACGTCAGTTTGTTGCCACAGGCGGAGATGAAAATTCCATTGTTCAGGTTGCTTATGGTTACGGTCTTTTCACAGGTGGTTTAGGTGCTCACGGCGGAAGTGAAAAAGTTGGTGCTACAACCATTCCTATCTCTTCAGGTAATACGGAACGTCAGGTAAGATTTTTGGTAGATATGGGTGTAACACACCTTTGCTGTACTCCATCTTACGCTATGTATCTTGCCGAAGCTGTTGCTGAAGCAGGTGTTAAAGATCAGTTAAAGCTTCAGGCAGGTATTTTCGGTGCAGAACCATGGACTGAAGATATGAGAAAGAAAATAGAAGAAGGTTTAGGAATTAAAGCCTACGATGTTTACGGTCTTACAGAAATTTCAGGTCCCGGTGTTGCTTTCGAGTGCAGCGAGCAGGGTGGTATGCATATAAATGAAGACCATTTCCTTGCTGAAATTATCGACCCTGAAACAGGCGAAGTTCTTCCTGAAGGTTCTTTCGGTGAACTTGTATTTACTACAATCACCAAAAAAGGTATGCCTCTTATGCGTTACCGTACCAGAGACCTTTGCTCTCTTAATTATGAAACATGTTCCTGTGGAAGAACTCTTGTCCGTATGAATAAGCCAAAAGGACGCAGCGACGATATGCTTATTATCAGAGGTGTAAATGTATTCCCATCACAGATTGAAGAAGTTTTACTTAAAATCGGCAACGACATTACTCCTAATTATCAGATTATCGTTGACAGAGTAAATAACACAGACACATTGGATGTAAATGTAGAAATGAGTGAAGCATTCTTTACAGATGATGTGAAATCAATTGAAAAATTCGAAAAAATGATTGCTGATAAAATCCGTACAACCCTGGGTATCGGCGCTAAAGTTCACCTTGTTAATCCTAAGTCAATTACAAGAAGTGAAGGTAAAGCAAAGCGTGTTATCGATAACCGTAAATTAGTTTAGAAACAACCTCATAAGTTAAAATTTAACAAGTTTAAGGAGGAAACAGTTATGTTAATAAAGCAGTTATCAGTTTTTGTAGAAAACAAAAAAGGAAGACTTTCTGAAATACTTGGTGTATTAAGCGATAATAATATTGACATCAGTGCCCTTTCTATTGCTGATACTTCAGAATTCGGTATACTCCGTATGATAGTAAGCGATCCCGAAACAGCAAAGCAAAAGCTTCGCGAAAGTGGTGTTATTGTTAAAACAAGCGATGTTATCGGTATGATTGTAGACGACAAGCCGGGTGCTCTGGCAAAAGATATTCAGCTCCTTTCCGAAAACGGAGTAACAGTTGAATATACCTACGCTTTCCTTTCAAGAAACCACGACAACGCACTTGTTGTTCTTCGCACCGATGATAACGAAAAGACAGAAAAAATTCTTTCAGAAAACAAAATCGGTATGGCATCCCCCTCCGATTGCTACAGATTATAATAAGGGAATGTAAAAAAAGTTCATAACCGCAAAAAGGCTAAAATAAGTCATTAAATAATATGATAAACATATCAAAATTAGTAAATTTTATATATTTAAGGAGAAATATCGTTTTTTAACGATATTTTTTCTATTTGATACGCCTTTTTGCTCGAACGAACTTCGCCTCTCGCTGTACCACCGTACAGCTTCGGGTAATCAAAAGCAAGATGAAATCTTGCTTTTGCTCAGTTCGTCCGTTCTGAAACATTTTTTCCTATTCCCCAAAATTGAGGGACTGTAAAAAAACTAATTTTTTTTACAGTCCCTTGTTTTAAAGTTATTTCAATCAAATTTCAATCTTTGCAAGTCCTGCTTCCGATGTTTCTTTATATGAAGATGATAAATCATGACCTGTTTCTTTCATAGTTTGTACAACTTTGTCAAAGGAAATCTTACGGGTATCCCACAAAAAGCTTGCTAAATTTACAGCATTGATTGCTCTCATTGCAGCAACAGCATTTCGCTCTATACAAGGAATTTGAACAAGACCACATATTGGGTCGCAGGTTAAACCTAAATGATGCTCAATTGCAATTTCAGCTGCATATTCTATTTTATCAATACTAAGTCCAAACAGTTCCCCTAATGCAGTTGCAGCCATCGCACAAGCACTTCCTATTTCTGCCTGACAACCACACTCAGCACCGGAAATTGAGGCATTTGTCTTTATAAGATTTCCTATTAATCCTGCTGTTTCAAGTGCTTTAATTATTCTTTCGTCTTCTATATCTCGTTTTTGCTGCTGATAATAAAGAACCGCAGGAAGTACACCTGATGCACCACACGTGGGCGCAGTAACTATAGTTTCTCCTGATGCATTCTGTTCACTTACTGCAAAAGCGTAAGAACAAACTACTCTGTTTTCTTTAGTCTCAGGTGTTTCATCAATATGCTGGTTTTCGTAAAGGGATTTGGCTTTTTTTTGAACATTAAGGCCACCTGGTAATATACCCTCATCACTTAGTCCTCTTATTATTGATTTTTTCATAGTTTCCCATACATTTTTCATATACGCAGGAAATTCAGCATTTTCCGTCTGCTCTGCATATTCATAAAGACGCAGATTATTCTCTTTGCAATACTGTGCAATTTCTGAAAAACTTGAAAGCTTATATATTGGTTCAGGTTTTTGAATATTACTATTATCAAAAGCAATACTACCACCCCCTACACTGAATACCCTTATTTTATCTGTTATTTTTCCATTAGATATAGCGTACAAATCCATTGTATTAGGGTGTGGTATATTATTTTCCTTCAGATTAAATTCTATCTGACACTTAAAAGGTAAAAAGGTTTTTTTAATAACCGTATCTGTCCCGTGCCCTTTTCCTGTTTTAGCAAGTGAACCAAATAAAACAGCTTTAAATTCATCAGCAGTTTTATTTCTTTCTTTAAAAATGAAACAAGCTTTTTCAGGGCCAATAGTATGTGAGCTTGATGGTCCTCGTCCAATTTTATATAACTCTCTTAATGACTCCATCCCTTTTTTCTTATATTGGTCTGTTTTAAGATAATTGCCTTGAGAAAAATAACCAACAGACACATTGAAAATTTTTGATATTGCTATTAAATTGTCCGAAGATGGTTTAGACAGAGAATTCTCCCACTTTGAAACTGCCCTGTCGCTTATTCCCAACAATGCGCCAAATTCTTTTTGAGACATATTATTTTCAAGTCTTAGCTTTTTGATTTTGTTTCCGATATCTTTATTCATTTGTTTTCTCCGTTACAATAATCTTTGTTATTATTATATACTAAAACTTATCAACTATAAAGAGTTTTTTTAAATTAATAAATTCACGCACTCAACCAATGGTTGAGTGCGTGTTATTATACAAGTGTAATTCTATAACGTTTTTTCTTTCCGATACGTACTACTTTTCCATCACAATCGCTACCCATAACAAAATCAATTTCTTCAACCGGATTATCATCATAATGAATACCCTTTTGCTGAATTAATCTTCTGCCTTCTGATTTAGACGGAACAAGTTTATTTTCTGCTATTATATCAAGAAGTGATTTTGTTGTTGCGTCAGACTTAGCAACTTCAAGTGTAGGAACTTCCTGAGCATTTCCACCACCAAACATAGCTCTTGCAGCATCTTGTGCTTTTTGTGCATCTTCCTTTGAATGTACAAGCTTAGTTATTTCATAAGCAAGAACTTCCTTAGCTACATTAAGCTGAGCACCTTCTAAATTTTCATATTTTGCAATCTCTTCAAGTGGAAGAAATGTAAATATCTTCATAAGACGTATAACATCAGCATCACTTACATTTCTCCAATACTGATAAAATTCATATGGTGAACATTTTTCAGGATCGAGCCAAAGAGCACCTTTTTCAGTTTTGCCCATCTTCTTACCTTCAGAAGTAGTAAGAAGCTTCATTGTAAGACCATTTACATCGTCTCCGTCGATTCTTCTTACAAGCTCAGTTCCACCTAAAATATTAGCCCACTGGTCATCACCGCCAACCTGAAGGTTACATCCGTAATTTTTATACAACTTATAAAAATCATAGCTCTGCATAAGCATGTAGTTAAATTCAATAAATGAAAGACCTCTTTCAAGACGTGATTTATAACATTCAAATGTAAGCATTCTGTTTACAGTGAAATGGACACCAACTTCACGCAAAAATTCAATATAATTAAGATTTAAAAGCCAATCTCCGTTATCCACCATAATTGCTTTATCATCTGAAAAGTCAATAAATTTTGAAAGTTGTTTACGAAATACTGCACAGTTTGCTTCGATTTCAGGTCTGCCCATCATGCGACGCATATCAGTTTTACCTGTAGGGTCGCCAATCATAACAGTTCCGCCACCAATTAACGCAATCGCCTTATTGCCAGCTTCCTGCAGATGCTTCATTGCAATCATAACAAGAAGATGACCAACATGAAGGCTGTCAGCTGTCGGGTCAAATCCAACATAAAATACAGCCTTACCGTTATCAATAAGCTCCTTTACCTGAGCTTCATTTGTAGTTTGAGCAATCATGCCTCTCGCTACTAATTCTTCATATTTACTCATTAGGTTTTTACCTCTCATTCCTCTTTCGTTTCTTCGATGCAAATATCAATCGAAAGTTCTTTTAATTGCTTTGTGTCAACCTCTGACGGAGCATTAGTCATAAGTTCAGACGCATTCTGTACCTTTGGAAAAGCAATTACGTCTCTTATAGAATCTTTCTTACAAAGAAGCATTACGAGTCTGTCAAGACCATACGCCATACCACCGTGAGGAGGTGTACCATATTTAAATGCTTCAAGAAGGAAACCAAACTGATTCCATGCTCTTTCTTCAGTGAAGCCAAGTGCTTTAAACATTCTTGACTGTAAATCAGAATTATGAATTCTGATACTTCCTCCGCCAAGTTCATATCCGTTTAATACAATATCGTAAGCTTTTGCTCTCACTTTGCCAGGCTCTGTTTCAAGAAGATGTATATCTTCATCCATAGGTGAAGTAAATGGATGGTGAACAGCAACATAGCGTTCTTCTTCCTCATCATATTCGAACAACGGGAACTCAGTTACCCAAAGGAAATTATATTCATTTTCATCTATTAAATCAAGTTTTTTGGCAAGATGACAACGAAGAGCACCCAAAGAATCAAATACAACTTTATTCTTATCAGCAACAATCATAACAATGTCGCCCGGTTTTGCCTGAGTCTTTTCAAGAATCGCATCAATCTGTTCCTGAGTTAAGAATTTTGCAATTGAAGACTTAATTGCTCCATCTTCAACTGTAATCCACGCCATACCCTTAGCTTTATAGGTTTTAACAAATTCAACAAGCTTATCAATTTCTTTTCTTGAAAGTTTACCAGCTCCGTCTTCAACATTAATGGCTCTTACAGAACCACCATTTTCAACAGCATCTGTGAACACTTTAAATTCGCAATCCTTAACGATATCAGAAAGGTCGCAAAGTTCCATTTTAAATCTTCTGTCAGGCTTGTCGCTTCCCCATCTTTCCATTGCTTCACAGTATGGAATTCTGTCAAATTTTTCAGGAACGTCATAGCCAAGAATTTCTTTAAAAGCCTTTCTTAAAAAACCTTCATTTATAGTCATAACATCGTCTTCCTGAACAAAAGACATTTCAAGGTCAATCTGTGTAAATTCGGGTTGTCTGTCCGCTCTCAGATCCTCATCACGGAAGCATCTTGCAATCTGAAAATATTTATCCATTCCCGACACCATAAGAATCTGTTTGTAAAGCTGAGGGGATTGCGGAAGAGCATAAAACTTACCACCATGAACACGACTTGGTACAAGATAGTCTCTTGCCCCTTCTGGCGTACTTTTAGTAAGCATAGGTGTTTCTATTTCCAAAAATCCGTTATCACTAAAATAATTGCGAGCAATTTGAGCTGCCTTATGACGAATAATGAAATTCTTCTGTACAGATGGCTTTCTTAAATCAAGATATCTGTATTTAAGTTTAATTGCGTCGCTTACCTCCTTATCATCTATAATTTCGAAAGGAGGTGTTTCTGATTTTGAAAGCACCTGAACATCATCTGCAACTATTTCAACTTTACCTGTTTTCATATCGGGGTTGAAATTACCTTCTGTTCTCATGCGAAGAACACCTTTTACAGCAACAACATCCTCTGAACGAAAACTTTGAGCAATGTTAAAAAGCTCTTTATTAACAGTTTCATCAAATACTATCTGAATAAAACCAGATCTGTCGCGAAGACGCACAAAGATAAGACCGCCTAAGTTTCTGCTGTCCTGAACCCAACCGTTTACTACAATAGCTGAGCCTGTTTGTGCTTCTGTTATTTCACCGCACATATCGGTTCTTTTTAAACGGAAAAGCTTTTCAGCCATTTTTATTTCCTCCTAAACTTCTGTTACTTTATAATTTAAATATACATATAGATTATACCACTATTAAAGAAATTTAACAATAGTTCTCGGCTAAATCTTCCATAATTTTTATAACATCTTCTTTGCCTGTTCCTTTTTCCGAGGAAAACTCAATAAATTGTTCTTTATCAATACCCAAAGGCAAAAAACATTGTTTTATAGTTTCTTCTTTAACGGATGGTTTAATTTTATCAACCTTTGTAGCTACAACATAAAATGGTCTGTTTGAATATCTTATCCACTCAAGCATCATCATATCATCCTCAGAGGGTGCGTGTCTTGAATCTACAAGAAGAAATATTACCGAAGCATGGTTTTCATTTTCAAGATATTCATTTATCATATTTCCCCATTTTTCTTTTTCCTGCTTAGATACTTTAGCATATCCGTAACCTGGAAGGTCTGCTATATTCAATTTGTTATCTATGTTATAGAAATTTATAGTTACCGTTTTCCCTGGTTTTGAACTTACCCTTGCAAAATTCTTTCTGTTCAGAATGCAATTAATCATCGAAGATTTACCTACATTTGAACGACCTACCATTGCAATTTCTGGAAGCTTGTTTTTAGGATACTGCTTTCTTTCAACTGCCGAAACTATAAATTCAACATTGTGCAGATTCATTTTTAACCTCCATAGAAACATATCTGTTAATTTTGCCATTGCTGTTTAACGCTGTTTTTAACACATCATCAATTTTTTTTGCGTAGACAAAATTAATATTTTCTTTAACGCAATCGGCAAGCTCATCAAAATCAGGTTTGTTTTCATAAGGAATGACTATAGTCTTTATTCCCTGTTTATATGCGGCTAAAGTTTTTTCTTTAAGTCCACCTATCTGCATAACTCTGCCTGAAAGTGAAATTTCGCCTGTCATTGCAACATCTGCTCTGACAGTTCTGCCTGTGAGAACAGAAACAAGTGCTGTTGAAATAGTAACACCTGCTGATGGCCCATCCTTTGGAACAGCGCCTTCAGGAGCATGTATATGGACATCTACTTTCTTATAAAAATCGCAAGGCAAATTAAATTTATCGCAATTTGAACGAACATACGAATATGCAGCCTTTGCAGATTCCTGCATTACCTCACCAAGATTTCCTGTAATTTCAAGTCTGCCACTACCAGGCATAACAACTGCTTCTACATACAAAACTTCTCCGCCTGCCTGTGTCCATGCAAGACCTGTTACAACACCTAATTTATCTTTCTTTGCGTCTGAATTATTTCTATATTTTGGCTTTCCAAGAAAATCTTCCAGATTTTTGGTGTTCACTGATATT
Organism: Clostridia bacterium; assembly: GCA_045593265.1. Classification (GTDB taxonomy): domain Bacteria; phylum Bacillota; class Clostridia; order RGIG6154; family RGIG6154; genus RGIG8497. Next base: position 16,481 of record JAZNWH010000087.1, read on the forward strand.
TTCTGTATATTCTCGCTAACTATTTTCTTTGCAGAAACACGGCAGATTTTCGATATCACTCTTTCAAGTTCTCTTACCCCTGCCTCACGGGTATAATCATCTATCAATCTGTTAATTACAGTATCATTTACTGTAACGGAAGTTAAGTTATGCTTTTCCATTTGTTTAGGTAACAAATGTTTTTTAGCTATATTAAACTTTTCTTCCGATGTATAGCTTGGAAGGTCGATTATTTCCATTCTGTCCCTAAGAGGCGACGGAATAGAAGATACATCATTTGCTGTAGTTATAAATAGTACATCTGATAAATCAAAGGGAATACCTATATAGTTATCCTTAAATTCAAAATTCTGTTCACCATCAAGAACTTCAAGCATTGCCGACGATGGATCACCTTTATAATCACTTCCGAGTTTATCTATCTCATCAAACAGAATTACCGGATTTCTTGATTTAGCCTGATTTAATGCAGTAATTATTTTTCCCGGCATTGCACCGATATATGTTCTTCTGTGTCCTCTTATTTCGCTTTCATCCTTAACACCACCAAGAGACACTCTTACGAAATTTCTGTTTAAGGATTCAGCTATAGATTTTGCTACAGATGTTTTTCCTATTCCGGGAGGACCTGCGAGACAAAGTATGGTTTTATCGTTTTTACCACACAATTTTCTCACTGCAAACATTTCAAGAATTCGCTCTTTTACCTTTTTCAAACCATAATGGTCCCTGTCAAGAATTCTTTCGGCATTTTTTATATCTATTTCTTCCTCAGTTGTTTCGTTCCATGGTAATTCCAAAACTATATCAAGATAGTTTCTAAGTACCGAATATTCAGCAGACTGAGGACTATGATATGAAAGGCGTGAAACTTCCTTTAACAGCTTTTCTTCATATTCAGGTAAAAGTCCAAGAGCAAGTATATCCTGCTTGTACTGTTCAATCTCATCATCTTCGTCCTCTGCATAACCGAGTTCGTCCCGTATAGCACGATATTTTTCACGAAGATAATATTCTTTTTGCTGTTCGTCAATACTCTGACGTGCTTTATCATTTATGTCCTGCTCAAGCTCTAATATTTCAAGCTCATTTTCCAAGATATTAACGAGATTCTTCAGCAATCCCGCAATATCAGTCTGTTCGAGTAAATTCTGAAGCTTAGTTACTCCGATATTCAATTCCGAACAAACAAGATTTGCAAGTGTTGACGGATTTTCAACACTTATTATATTTCCCGTAACATCAGGTTTATTATTTTTAGTCATATCAAGATACTGAAGACACATTTCCTTTACAGTTCTTGAATATGCTTCAATTTCGTTAGCATCAAAAATTTCACTCGTTCCTTCTAAAGGAAGAATTGAGCACTCAAACCATGGTTCTGTAAACAAATAATCAAGAATTTGCGCTTTTTCAATTCCTTTAGCTACAATTCTGTATGTCTTATTTGGTAATTTGAGAACCTGATTTATTTTAATTACTGTTCCGATGCTGTAAATATCGCCTTTTTCAGGATCTTCAATCATTGAATCCTTCTGAGCAGCGAGAAACAGACATTGATCCTGTTCCATTGCTGCATCAACAGCTTTTATAGATTTTGTCCTGGCTACATCAAAATGGATTTGCATTCCTGGAAATACAACTAATCCTCTTAATGCCAGAAGCGGTATTTTTTCATAGTTTGCCATAATAACTCCAATTGATAAACAGGGTGGAGCAAGCCCCACCCCGTATTTTTTTATTCTTCTGTTGTTTCTTCAACTGCTGCTTCTGCAACTGTTTCTTCAACAACAACTTCTTCAGCAACTGTTTCTTCAACAACTGCTTCAGTGGTTTCTTCTGCAACTTCCTCAACAGCTTCTTCTGCTGTTTCTTCAGCTAAAGCTCTGATTGAAAGCCCTACTCTCTGATTTTCATCAGAAATTTCAACAACCTTAGCCTGTACAACATCACCAACTGTAAGTACATCTGCAGGTGTTGCAATTCTCTTCTTGCAAATCTGTGAGATATGGATAAGACCATCAACACCCGGGATAATTTCAGCAAACGCACCGAATGGGAAAAGACGAACAACTTTACATTCAACTACATCATCAACATTTACTGTTTCCTTAAGCTTCTTCCATGGGTCATCTTCTGCTTTCTTATGTCCAAGTGAAATTTTTCTTGTTTCTTTATCAAAGCTTAATACCTTAACATCAAGGAAATCACCAGGTTTAACAATTTCAGAAGGATGCTTGAAACGATCCCATGTAAGTTCTGAAACATGTACAAGACCGTCAACACCACCAATATCAACAAATGCACCAAAGTCTGTTACAGACTTAACTACACCTTTAATTTCCTGTCCTACTTCAATTGATGCCCAAAATGCTTCTGCTTTCTGTCTCTTTTCTTCTGAAAGAAGAACTCTTATTGAACCAACAATTTTATTTCTTCTCTTATCGAGATCAATAATTCTTAATGTAACTGTCTTTTTAAGTAATGTTTCAAGTTCAACATTTCTCTTATCTGATGCCTGTGATGCAGGAACGAAAATTCTTGCTCCGAGAGCCTGTACAATAATACCGCCTCTTACTACATCAGTTACTACGCCTTCTATTGAAGCCTTTGATTCATAAGCCTCATCAATCTGCTTTCTTGCTTCCATAGCTTCGAGTTTGCTCATTGAAAGTGTTACATAACCGTCAACATCGTTTACTCTTACTACGAATGCTTCGATTTCCTGACCAACGCTTAAAACATCTTCAGCGCTTACATTTGGCTTAATGGTAACCTGGTCAACAGGTATAATACCGTCAGCCTTAGCGTCAAGGTTAACATACACTTCGGTAGGTGTTATTTTAATAACAGTACCTTTGACTACATCCCCATTATTTAAAGGTTTTAAGGTGTTTTCAAGAGCCTCCTCAAAATTCATTTCATTTTTTTCTAACATGTCTACGACCTCCTTTATTATGTTCGCCGGAGTTGAAGCACCGGCGGAAACACCAACACAAGAAAAATGTTTGTCTTTAATATCAAGCTCGTCCTTTGATTCAATAAGAAAAACATTTTTACAATTTTCTGCAGCAACTTCAGCAAGCTTTTTTGTATTTGAACTTGCTTTGCCACCTACAACCACAATAGCATCACAGATTTTTGACATCAGTGCCACTTCTTCCTGACGATTTGAGGTTGCATCACAAATAGTATCTATAACTTCGCAATTAACTGTATTTTCCCTTATAAGTTCCACAAGCCTTTTATACTTGCTTTTGTTAAAGGTTGTCTGGCTTACTACACATACATTTTCCAACCCTTTAATACTTTCCAGATCGCTTTCTTCAGATACAACTGTTGCCAGATTATTGCACCAACCAAGTATTCCTGTAACTTCAGGATGGCATTTATTACCGACAACTATTATATTATAACTCTTTTTTTGATATTTTTCAACTACATTATGAATTTTTTTTACAAAAGGACAAGTTGCATCAACTATTTTGCAGTTTTTTTCTGTTAAAGCATCAAATATTTCTTTTCCTACACCATGAGAACGGATAACCACAACACTACCATTCTCAATGTTTTCAAGATTTTCTTCTACAGTTGCACCTTTTTTTGTATATTTATCAACCACATAGGAATTATGGATAATTTCCCCTAAAGTATATACATTTTTGTTTTCGTTTACAGTTTTATCGAGAATTTCAACAGCCCTGTTCACACCAAAACAAAAGCCTGCTGTTTTTGCAAGTATTACTTTCATAAAACGTCCGCCGTTTTCTTAATATTTGTCATAATGGAAACAGAAAGCTTTTCCATTTCTTCCAACGTAAGGGATTTTGCTTCTTTTTCTATAAATACAGGTTTATCAATTACATATGTAAAGTGCCATCTGATTTTCTTAGTCTTCTTAATAGCCACAGGCACAACAGGAACATTACAACGGTCTGCAAAAAGAATATATCCTGGTTTTACTTCCTTAGGAACAATTTCATCGCAACGGGTTCCCTGAGGAAAAATCCCAAGAACTTTTCCGTTTTTTAAAACAGAAAGCCCGGTTTTTACTGCCTTTATGTCATTTCCATCCCTGTCAACAGGAAAAGCTCCAAACTTTTCTAAAATTGCAGCAAGAAGTCTGTTTTTAAACAATTCCTTTTTCGCCATAAAACAAATATCAGTATCTTTAAGCTTCTTGTATAAGAACACAGGATCCCAATTACTGATATGGTTAGCAGCAAGAACATATGGTCCCTGTGGGAGATTTTCAATGCCTGAAACGTCAACCTTATAAAACATATAAAGTATATCTGTTACAAACAGCACAAGTTTTTTAAACATTAATTTCACCGCCATTTTCTTTTATAGTCTTTAACAAAACTTCAAATGACTCTTCTAGATTATATTCTGTTGTATCCACAACGATAGCATCTTCAGCAGCCCTGAGTGGTGCATATTCCCTTTCGCTGTCATTTTTATCTCTTTTAATCATATCATCAAGGATTGTATCAAAATCTGTTTTTATACCTTTTTCTACAAGTTCTTTATAACGACGCATTGCTCTGCTTTTCGCAGAGGCGGTCAAAAAGATTTTAATTTCAGCATCAGGAAGTACATTTGTACCAATATCCCTGCCATCCATTATGACATCAGTCTTTTTTGCCATATTTCTTTGAATTTCAACAAGAAAAGAACGAACTTCTTTAATAACAGCAACTGCAGAAGCACCTTTGGAAATTTCAGGAGTACGAATTTCTCCTGTAACATTAACTCCATTTAAAAGCATATTCTGTCCGTCTTTTGTATACTTAATATCAATATCAATTTTTTCAAGGGCATTTACAACAGCCTCAAAATTTGATGTATCAATACTATTCTTAACACAGTACAATGCTACAGTTCTGTACATAGCACCGGTATCAATATAAACAAAGCCAAGCTTTTCCGCAAGCATTTTTGCCAATGTACTTTTACCGGCACCGGAAGGTCCGTCTATTGCTATTTGCATATTATTTCCACCTTTATAAATTTTCTGCTGCAGATATTCCTGCCAGATATCCCGTTGAAAAAGCAATCTGAAGATTGAAGCCACCTGTATAAGCATCTACATCAATAACTTCACCGCAAAAATATAAATTTTTAACCTTTTTTGATTGCATATCAGAGGGATTTATATCCTTTACACATATTCCGCCTGCAGTAACAACTGCTTCATCCACAGGTCTTGTTCCTTTTACATCAAGAGTAAGATTTTTTATAGCATTTACTAAGTTTAATCTCTCCTCTTTGGTTATCGAATTAACCTTTTTTCTCGGATCAATCCCCGAAAGCTCTACAATCGGATTTATCAGCTTTACAGGAAGAAGTTCTGAAAGAGAGTTAATAAAATCTTTATTTATATTTTTATCAAAATCTTTCAATATTCTTCTGTCAAGCTCATCCACAGTTAATGCCGGTTTAAGATCAATTGATACTGTATATTTTTCTCCATCCTTAATATGAGCACTGGCACTTAAAACAACAGGACCGGTTATTCCGAAATGAGAAAAAAGCATTTCGCCAAAATCATTGTAAATTTCTTTCGAATTTTTTCTTAAGGATAAAGAAATATTTTTAAGAGACAGTCCTTGCAATTCTTTACAAAGTTTTCCCTCGCATTCCAATGGCACAAGAGATGCTTTAGGCTCAATAATTTTATGTCCTGTGCTCTCGGCAAATCTGTACCCATCCCCTGTTGAACCTGTAACAGGGTAAGAAATACCACCGGTGGCAACAATTACCTTGGAAGCATATACATTTCTCTGTGTAAGTTTAACACCAAGAACGGTTTCATTTTCAACGATTAAATCCTTTGCAGTGTCTCTTACAATTTCCACACCAAGTTTTTTCATACGTTTGTTTAATCCGTCAACAATATCTCCTGCTTTATCAGAAACAGGAAAGACTCTGTTTCCACGTTCTGTCTTGAGTGGGACACCTGCATTTTCAAAAAATGACATTACCTGAAAATTATCAAATGTATAAAATGCACTGTACATAAACTTCGGATTTCTTACTACATTTTTAAAAAAATCTTCTGCATCACAGGCATTAGTAACATTACATCTGCCTTTCCCTGTTATCCTTAGCTTCCTACCCATAAATTTATTTTTTTCTATAAGCAGAACTTTTTTATTTTGCTCTCCGGCAGCACAGGCAGCCATCATACCTGCCGCTCCGCCGCCAATTACTATAATATCTGCATCATTCATCATTATTTACCTTATTGTAAACGTTATATTCTTCCCAAATATCTTCAAGCTGACCAAGAGTTTCTTTGACTTCATCCTGTTTTCTAAGTCCAAGTGCTACTATCAACGCATTGATAATACTCATTGGTGCAACAAGAGAGTCAACAAAGGAAACCATATCGCTTTTTGCAAACAACGCATAACTGCTGTTGGCAACAACAGGGGATTTTGGTGTATCAGTAATTCCTATTACTTTTGCACCACGACTTCTCGCATATTCCATAGATTTCACAGTTCTTCGTGAGTATCTTGGGAAAGTAATGCCTATAACCACATCTTTTTCGTTTACTCTTAAAATTTGTTCAAACATTTCACTCATACTGTTTGTATGCACAAGTCTTACATTATCAAAAATAAGATTTAAATAAAACCCCAGAAAGGACGAAAGTGCTGATGCACTTCTTACCCCCATTACATATATGTGTTCTGCATTTAATATAGCTTCTACTGCATTATCAAATGCAGTTCTGTCTATATCTTCGAGAGTATGCTTAAGCTTAGATATATCAGCACTTATTACTTTGGTAATAATGTCCTTATTTTCCATCTTATCTACAGCTATTTCATGTCTTTGAACAGAAGTAAGACGATTTTTTACTACATCACTTAACGCTTCCTGTAATTCAGGAAATCCCTCGTAGCCTAAAACATTTGCAAAACGCACAACAGTAGATTCGCTTACATCTACCTGCTGACCAAGTTTTAAAGCTGTCATAAACATAGCCTTATCATAATGAGTAAGAATAAATTCACCTATTCTTCTCTGACTTTTACTAAGTTGAGGCATTCTTTGTTCTATTTGTTCGAGTACATTATTATCCATAATTACCTACCTGAAACTTTTTATTTCTTCTTCTCTTAGATGGCGCCACTTACCGTATGGAAGATTTCCTAAGGTGAGCTTCCCCACACTGATTCTTTTAAGTTCAAGAACAGGATGTCCTATAAAAGAAAACATTCTTCTTACCTGACGTTTCTTACCTTCTGTTATTGTTATCTTCATAACGCAGCTACCATTGGGATTGATTTTTTCTATATTTACTTTAGCTGGCTGCGTTAAACCATCTTCAAGCATAACACCGTGTCTTAAGGCGGATATATCCTTTGGAGATGGAACCCCTCCGCTTACCAAAGCAAGATATGTTTTAGGAATTTTATATCTCGGATGAATAATCCTGTTTGCAAAATCTCCGTCATTCGTAAGCAAAAGCAGTCCTTCCGTATTCTTGTCAAGCCTTCCTATAGGAAAAACTCTTTCATTAATATCTCTGCTTACTATATCCAAAACAGTTTGTCTTCCTCGCTCATCATCTGCAGTAGTTAGAAAACCTACAGGTTTGTTCAGCATAATATATAATTTTTTATTCTTTTCCTTGATTTCATTACCATTGTAAAGAATTTTGTCATAATCAGGATCAACGCTCATACCAAGTGTTGCTACCTTTCCGTTAACAGTAATTTTACCGTCAGTAATTAATTCTTCACACTTTCTCCGTGATGCAACACCACAGGAAGCAAGGTACTTCTGAAGTCTGATTTTATCCATATTTACCTCGTAAAATATTAATAATTTATTGTATCATACTTTAGATATAAAGTCAAACAAAAAAGAACCTGCAGCAAAAATCGCATCATTTTGCTACAGATTCTTTTGTTATTTACTCATACTTTTAAGAAGAGTTAGTATTTTCTTTTCAAGACGGGAAATCTGAACCTGAGACACACCTATGATATCAGACACTTCCTGTTGCGTTTTATTCTTGAAATATCGTAGCTGGAGAATAGTTCTGCTTCTTTCGTCAAGCTTTTCCATGAGTTCTTTTACGTATATTTTATCAAGAACATTTTCTTCTGATCCCTCATCAGATAAAACACAATCAAGTCCGTTGTCGAAAGACGAAAGGTTTATTTCACTGTCTATTGCATCTACTATTTCTTCGCGGGTCAATTTAGTTTCCGAAATCAGTTCACTTAAAACAGGTTCTCTTCCTTTTTCTTTAATAAAATTTTGCCTGCAGGCATTTACCTTTGTCAAATCTTCCTTTAGCTTTCGGGATATTTTTATATAATTATTATCACGAAGATATCTTTTAATTTCTCCCATTATCAGTGGTACTGCATAGGTGGAAAATTTGTATCCGAGTTCTTCATTGAATTTTGAAGTGGCCTTTATAAGACCAATACAGCCGATTTGTACCAAATCCTCAAATTCAGTCCCTCTTCCTGTAAATCGTTTTGCTATATTCATCACCAGACCCATATTTTGATTTACAAATTCATTATCACAGTTCATTGATAGCTCCAATGGTTTTTTTCATAATTACCTTAGTTCCCAAACCCGGACGGGAAACAACATCCACATAGTCCATAAACGCTTCCATAACTGTAAATCCCATACCGGAATGTTCCTTTTCAGGCTGAGAAGTATACAAAGGCTCCCTTGCTCTTTCTACATCTTCTATTCCCCTTCCGTAATCTTCAATCTCTATGTAAATTTCTCTTCCTTTTATTTCGGCAGTTATATTAACTGTACCTGTAAGATTTTCATATCCGTGAACTATGGAATTTGTTACTGCTTCGGAAACCGCTGTTTTCACATCACATATTTCCTCTATTGTAGGGTCAAGCTCTGTAAGAAAGCTTGCTATCAACTGACGCGACAGCCTTTCATTTGAATCTTTACTCTTTATTGAAAGTTTAATATAGTTATCCATTGTATGCCACCTCTCGCATAGAATTAATTGCTTTATCCGTAGTTTCATATATCGGTATAATTTTATGAAGTCCGGATATATTTATAATTTTCTCCACTTGTTTTTTTGGCGAAGCTATCATAACATTTCCGTTAAGACTCTTAATCGTTTTGTATCTTCCTAAAATCATACCTATCCCGGAGCTGTCCATAAAATCCAAATCATTAAAATCAAAAATAAGGTTTTTAACAGGTCTGTTCCTTATTTCATTGTCAATTTCTTGACGGTAACCATTGCTGTTGCTGTGATCCATTTCGCCATTTATTTTTACCACAAGGCTGTTACCTATAAGTATTTTTGTCATAACACTCTTACCTTTCTTTTATATTACTTATATCATAAATAATTTTATGATTTTTTTGTGTAAAAAAAAGTCGCAAACATAAATAAAGTTTGCGACAATAAATTACTTATTTAATTTTATTAAGACTTTCTATAACCTTATCAAGCATTTCCTGATATTTTATACCTTTTTGCTTTTCTTCTTCAATCAACTTCGCAGGTGCTTTCGCAACAAATCCCTGATTGTTTAATTTACTCTCTACTCTCTTAACCTCACCCTCAAGTCTTGCTTTTTCTTTAAGGAGTCTTTCTTTTTCCTTTTCCATATCAATCAGCTCACCAACAGGAATATATGTTGTAGCTGACTGAGAAACAACACTTACGCAGTTTTCTGGGAGTGTATTTTCGTCAGTAATATATTCAACATTAGAAGCAGAAGCAAGTTTTGTGAAGAATGCATTACCTAATTCAAATATCTCTTTCTTATCTGTTTTTATGAATATATTTGCCTTTCTTGATGGTGGTACATTCATTTCATTTCTTGTGTTTCTTACAGCCTTAACTGCATCCATAATCATATTCATATTGCTTTCTTCTGCTGCAAAATTAAACTCTTCATTATAAACAGGCCATACAGAACGCATAATTGTTTCGCCTTCATGAGGTAAATGCTGCCATATTTCTTCTGTTATAAACGGCATAAACGGATGAAGAAGTGTAAGTGTATTTGTAAGTACATATACAAGAACTTTCTGAGCTGTTTCATTTGTTGGATCTGTTTCTTCATAAAGACGTGATTTAACAAGTTCAATATACCAATCACAGAAATCGTCCCATATAAAGTCATAAAGCTTAGATACTGCTACGCCCAATTCAAAGCTGTCAAGATTTTCAGTAACTTCCTTTACAAGACGGTTAAATTTGCTGATTATCCACTTATCTTCAATACAAAGCTCATCTTTTGAAGGTAATTCACAGCTGTCTACTGTAAGATTCATAAGAACAAATCTTGATGCATTCCAAATTTTATTTGCAAAGTTTCTGCTTGCTTCAACTCTCGAATCACTGTAACGCATATCATTTCCGGGTGAATTACCTGTTGCAAGTGTAAATCTTAATGCGTCAGCACCATACTTTTCAATAACATCCAATGGGTTTACACCATTACCGAGAGATTTTGACATTTTACGTCCAAGCTCATCACGAACAATACCATGAATAAATACATGTTCAAAAGGAGCTTTACCGGTGTGTTCAAGTGCAGAGAAAATCATTCTTGCTACCCAGAAGAAAATAATATCGTATCCTGTAACTAAAGTGTTTGTAGGATAGAATTTCTTAAGGTCTTCAGCATCTTCAGGCCAACCAAGAGTTGAAAATGGCCAAAGCGCTGAACTGAACCATGTATCTAAAACATCATCGTCCTGTTTTACTTTACCACCACACTTAGGGCAGGTTTCAATATCAGTTTTTGAAACTGTCATTTCTCCACAATCCTGACAGTAAAATGCAGGAATTCTGTGTCCCCACCAAAGCTGACGTGAAATACACCAGTCGCGTACATTTTCCATCCAACCTAAATAGGTTTTTGAAAATCTTTCAGGAACAAACTTTACTTCTCCATCTTTCACAACATCAATAGCGGGAGCTGCAAGTGGTTCCATTTTAACAAACCACTGTTTCGAAACTATAGGTTCAACAGTTGTTCCACATCTGTAGCAAGTACCTACGTTGTGTACATGCTTTTCTATCTTAACAAGAAGCCCTTCTTTTTCAAGGTCTTCAATTATCTGCTTTCTTGCTTCGTATCTGTCAAGTCCCTGATACTTTCCGCCGAATTCATTAATCTTAGCTTCGTCATCCAAAACTTTTACAACATCAAGATTATGACGAAGACCAACTTCAAAGTCATTAGGGTCATGGGCAGGTGTGATTTTAACAGCACCTGTTCCAAAATCCTTTTCAACATATTCATCAGCAACAACAGGAATTTCTTTGTTTACTAATGGCAATATAAGCTTTTTACCCACAAGGTGAGCATATCTTTCATCATCAGGATGTACTGCTACAGCAGTATCTCCCAAAAGGGTTTCAGGTCTTGTAGTTGCAATAACAAGGTATTCATCAGAATCCTTAACCATATATTTTATGTGCCAGAAATTACCTTCCTGTTCCTGATATTCTATTTCTGCGTCAGAAAGGGCAGTTATACAGCTTGGACACCAGTTGATAATTCTATTACCACGATAAATGAGACCTTTTTCATAAAGATTGAAAAATACTTCTCTTACAGCTTTTGAACATCCTTCGTCCATTGTAAATCTTTCTCTTGACCAATCACATGAGGAACCTAATTTTTTAAGCTGATTGATAATAGTGCTTCCGAATTCTCTTTTCCAGTCCCAGACAAGTTCAAGAAATTTTTCACGTCCGATATCATGACGGGTAAGACCTTTCTCTTTTCTTAAAACTTCTTCAACCTTAATCTGTGTTGCTATACCGGCATGGTCTGTTCCTGGAAGCCACAATGCTTCATAGCCCTGCAATCTTTTATAACGAATTAAAATATCCTGCAAAGTTTCGTCAAGAGCATGACCCATATGAAGTTTGCCTGTTACGTTTGGTGGCGGAATTACTATAGTATACGGTGTCTTTTCAGATTTTGCATCCACTTTAAAGTAACCCTTTGTTTCCCAAGTATTGTAAATACGGTCTTCAAAGGAATGGGGATCATAATTTTTATCAATATTCTTTTCGTTCATTTTATTCAGTCCTTTTTCAGTTAGTTTAAATTATTATCAATCATAAGTTCAAGAGAAAAATCAACTTCGGCTGATGGAACAAGCACTGCACAAGTTGTAACATCACCATCGTTTTTCTTTCTTATTCTGCAAAGAATTGAATTTTGTGAAAGTAATTCTTTCAATTCAGCAGTTCTTTGCAAATCGTTTGTTACTAAGATTTCAGTCCACATAAATTATCCTCCCTATTCTCAGCTTTCTTTACTGAGAACAGCTACTACCATTTTAACAGTATATTCCTTAAGATGCTTCATTTTGCATAAAGGCGTTAAAAAGTTTCTTAAAGGAACTTCGTTGTAATATTCGAGTGAAAGTTTACTGTCTTTAACAAGCTTATTAAAACGAACAATACTCATTTTGTTTATATATGAAAAATATTCCTTCCCATTTTCATCTTTGCCAATACGAAAACTAATACGTCTTTTGGCATCAGGCTTATCCTTCACTAAATCTTTATAGGTTTCAATTAAGGTTTCATCACTGAAAAACACATGCACCCAAGGCATACCTATAACATCACTCAGATGTGCACCAAAAGGATGATTGTAAGGTGGGAAATTAACATAAAGCTTTCCCTTTGGTTTCAGGATACGATAAATTTCATTCAAAACTGCTTTCGGGTCTGCAACATGTTCCATTGCATCGTTCATTATTATTGTATCAAAAGAATTATCAGCAAATTCAGTTTTTGCCGCATCACCACAAACAAATTTAAACCCTTCAAGACCAAGTTCGTTTGCAAGAACTTCAGACTCTTGTGCATATTCCTCAACAACATCTATTCCTGTAACAGATTTTGCACCTTGAGACAAATAATATAACGATTTTCCTCCCGCACCGCAGCCGATATCAAGAATATCCTTATCCTTAAACATTTCATCAATTTGTGTATGTTCAAGATAAAATTTAATTGTCTGTTCCCCTTTTGTATACTGCCACATTGCATAACTCATCTGTCCGTCGTTTTGCATATTAAACGGATGCTTTGGAAGAGGGAAAATTTTATTTATAGTTTTTAACAGTTTTACCGACATATAAATCTCCCTGTATAAATTTTACATACATAGATTATTATATTACTTTCTTCAAAAAATGTCAATAGCATACTCTTTTGTCAACAAAAAAAGCATGTTGTGATACAATTGATGGGTGACAAATAAAAAGGAAAATGAACTCCAAATATGATATAATGTTAATGACCAAAAAAACATGTATCAAAAAGGAGACATTTTCCTATGAGTATTTTAACATCAGAAGCAAGGTTTCGTC